>NZ_QMFZ01000009.1:0-226550 GCF_003294055.1 Burkholderia reimsis | reverse complement strand
CCCAAGCCCCAAGCCCCAAGCAACCGACCCCGACCATCAAACACCGACAGCCGAACGGCCCTTCGACCCTTCGACCGTCCTGCACGCGCCGCCCACACCCGCTCAGTGCGCGCGCCCTTTCCATCTCCGCAGCAGCAACGCATTGGTCACGACGCTGACGCTGGAAAACGCCATCGCCGCGCCCGCGATCACCGGGTTCAGCCAGCCGAGCGCCGCGAGCGGCACGCCGACCAGGTTGTAGACGAACGCCCAGAACAGGTTCTGCTGGATCTTCCGGTACGTGCGCCTGGAGATGTCGATTGCGTCGGCGACGAGCGCCGGGTCGCCGCGCATCAGCGTGATGCCGGCCGTGTGCATCGCGACGTCGGTGCCGGTGGCCATCGCGATGCCGACGTCGGCCGCGGCAAGCGCGGGCGCATCGTTGATCCCGTCGCCGACCATCGCGACGATTCCGCCGTGCGTGCGCTTCAGCTCGGCGACGACGCGCGCCTTGTCGTCGGGCAGCACCTGCGCATGCACCTCGCCGATGCCGAGCGACGCCGCGACGGCTGCCGCGCTGCCACGATTGTCGCCCGTCACGAGCACGCTCGCGACGCCGCGCGCCGACAGTGCCGCGATCGCGTCGCGGGCGCCCGGCTTCACGGTGTCGCCGAAAGCGATCAGCGCGAGCAACGCGCGCGGCGCATCGGCGCGCATCAGCCACGAGATCGTGTTGCCCGCGCGTTCGAGTTCCGCCGCACGGGCGTCGAGCGCGGGCGGCACGTCGATGCCGAGCTCGTCGCGCCAGCGTGTGCTGCCCAGCGCGAGCAACTGGCCGCCGACGCGGGCTTCCACGCCGCGTCCCGCCACCGCGCGCGCATCGGCCGCGCTTGCCGGCGGCACTGCACTGCCGCGCGCGGCAACGTCGGCGTCGTGCGCGGCGACCACGGCGCGAGCGAGCGGATGGTCGCTCTGACGCTGCACCGCCGCCGCGAGCGCGAGCGCTTCGTCATGCGGCACGCCGACGGCTTCGAATGCCGTCACGGACGGCTTGCCTTCAGTCAGCGTGCCGGTCTTGTCGAACGCGATCACGGTGGTGCGCTGCGCGAGTTCGAGCGCCTGCGCATCCTTGATCAGCACGCCGCGCCGCGCCGCGACGCCCGTGCCGGCCATGATCGCGGCGGGCGTCGCGAGGCCGAGCGCGCACGGGCACGCGATGACGAGCACCGCGACCGCGTTGAGAATCGCGGTTTCGGTGCCGGCGCCGGCGATCAGCCAGCCGATCAGCGTCAGCACGGCGATGCCGAGGATGGCGGGCACGAACACCTCGCTCACGCGATCGACGAGCCGCTGGATCGGCGCCTTCTCGGCCTGCGCGGATTCGACGAGGCGGATGATGCGCGCGAGCGTCGTCTCCGCGCCGATCGCGGTGGTTTCGACGACGAGCGCGCCTTCGCCGTTGATCGAGCCGGCCGTGACGGGGTCGCCGTCGTCCTTCGGCACCGGCAGGCTTTCACCGGTGATCAGCGATTCGTCGACGTGCGAGCGGCCCGACACGATCCGGCCGTCGACGGGCACGCGCTCGCCGGGC
Source organism: Burkholderia reimsis (assembly GCF_003294055.1). Classification (NCBI taxonomy): domain Bacteria; kingdom Pseudomonadati; phylum Pseudomonadota; class Betaproteobacteria; order Burkholderiales; family Burkholderiaceae; genus Burkholderia; species Burkholderia reimsis. The sequence goes on along the minus strand of NZ_QMFZ01000009.1, from coordinate 224,980 downwards.
CGGATGCTGACGCGGGTGCCGACACGCACCTGCGCCAGCGGCACGTCGCGTTCGATGCCGTGCTCGACGACGCGGGCCCGGTCGGGACGCAACGCGTTCAGCGCGCGGATCGCGTCGGTGGTCTGGCGCTTCGCGCGCGATTCGAGCCATTTGCCGAAGCGCACCAGCGTGACGATGACGGCCGACGCCTCGAAATACAGGTGGCCGGAATGACCGGTGCCGCGCAACAGCATCCACAGGCTCAGTCCGTACGCGGCCGACGTGCCGAGCGCGACGAGCAGGTCCATGTTGCCGGTGCGCGCCTTCACCGCGTGCCAGGCCGCGCGATAAAAGCGCGCGCCGAAGCCGAACTGGACGATCGAGGCGAGCACGAGCTGGACCCAGCCGTTCGGCATCAGGTGGATGCCGAACGGCGCGACGAGCATCGGCGCGATCAGGGGCGCGCTCAGCACCGCGGACCAGATCACGAGATCGCGTTCGCGGATCGCTTCGAGGCGCTTGCGTGTTTCGGGGTCCTGTGCGGCGCTGGCCGGTTGTGTGTCGGCGCCGGCCGTGGCGCCGGCTGACGACGCGTCGGCGAGCGACGCGCGATAGCCGGCGGTGGTGACGGCCGCGATCAGCGTGGCGGCGTCGAGGGCGCCGGCGCCGTGCACCGATGCGCGCTCGGTCGCGAGGTTGACCGAAACGCGCGCGACGCCCGGCACGGCGGCCAGCGCTTTTTCGACGCGGCCGACGCAGGACGCGCAGGTCATGCCGTCGATGTCGAGTTCGAGGTCGGCGGGGGCGGTGGAAGCAGCCGGCGGGATGGCCGCGCCAGCAACCGGCGTCGCGCCGTATCCGGCTTGTTTGACGGCTTCGGCGAGCCGGGCGGCGGTAACGTCGGGCGCGGCGTCCACGGTCGCCCGTTCGGTCGCGAGGTTGACCGACGCGCGCGTGACGCCCGGCACCTTCGCCAGCGCTTTCTCGACGCGCGACACGCAGGACGCGCAGGTCATGCCGTCGATATCGAGTTCGATGGTGCTGTTGGCGGGAAGCGGATGGCCGGCTGTCGAAGCGGCTGCGGCCATCGGCGCGGGCGATGCTTCGACAGGATGCGCATGCGCGGCGGCGGCGGCTTCGAGCACCGGTGCGCGTACGGAGGCGCCGTAACCGGCTGCGCCGACCGCCTCGATCAGTCGTGCGGCGTCGACGGTTTCCTGCGCAGTCACCGTCGCTGCGTGCGCGTCGAGGTCGACCGCCGCGTCGACGACGCCCGGCACCGCGGCCAGCGCCCGTTGCACGCGGCCCGTGCAGCCGCCGCAATGCATGCCGTCGACGCTCAGCTCGATCGTATGCAGCGCTGCGGAGGCAAGTGGTTCAGTCATGTCGGATTCCCAAAATGCACGGCTCGTGCCGCGAATGGACCCAGTATCAACGTTCCCATGATGGTAAGGTCAAGCGGCGGCAGCGCATGCCGATGCACACAGGGTGTCACAACGCGGAAAAGCAATCTCCCGGATTCCTGACCGACATCCGGGAGCGGCGCGCCTTTGCGCTCGACTGCGCGATCAGGCGCAGAGCTTGGCGCTCGCGAGACGATTCAGGCTGACGCCCTGCTCGGCGGCCTGGATCACCAGCGCGCGGTGTGCCTGCGGCGGGATGCGAACCTTGAATTCACCGCTGTAGGTGCGGTCGGCGATCGGCTCGGGCACCTTTTCTCCGCTTGCGGTCAAGTCGCGAACGACATCGGCGACTAGCCGGCGAATACCGGCCAGCGCACCTTCCGGCGTTGCGTCGAGCCACGAAAGAGACGGGAATTCCGCGCACAGGCCGACGTGCTCCCCGTCCTCCGGGGACCACGTTACGCGGTACGTAAAGTGGTCTTGAGTCGTGATTTCTGTTCCTTCAGTCGATCGATCGCGTCGAGAACCTGTCGCACCTGATTGTTGAATCGCACGTTCGCGGGCTCGCGCCTCATAAGTTCGAGGATCTTCCATACGCCAGGCATATCGAATGGTGTCATTAGTGACACCATTCGATAATCGACCAACCGGCGAGATTGTTTCGCCGTGAGCGTGTGTCGTGCCGATATCCCCTGTTTTGTTGCAAATCGCCAGAACTATTTCGAATTTGTCGACAATACGGCTAGCGTTCGGCCAGCTATTCGGCATATTAGGGGATGCCCGTAGGCGCTATGATACCGGCCTGACATCAGCGCCCACCGTTACGCAACGTCACGAAACGGTTATCCGGGCACGCTGGGGTGCCTTGCTTTCGCCATTCGCGCGTCGCACAAGGCGTTGACTGAAAAGAACGATATTCGGCCAGTACTCGATGATTGAAAACCAGCAGGAATCAGTTTCTCTGCGGCGCGCGTGCGCGTCGCTGGCCATGGCGGCGTTGCTTGTGGGGTGCGCGTCGCAACCGGATGCCATTCAGCGGAAAACCGGCTGGATGCGTGCGGAAGTCGCCGACTCCTATGTATATGCGTATCCGCTCGTGCTGATGGACGTCGCGAAGGAAGCGGCGACGGGCGGCGACGGCGCGCAGCCGGGGCAGGCGCCGCTCAACACGCTGCGCCACGCGCAGGCGCTGCCGCCCGTCGGCGCGGTCAATCCGCCGCTGCCGGGCGTCGACACGCTCGACTCGACCGGCTGGCTCGACGTCGCCGCCGAACCCGTGATCGTCACGTTGCCCGACACGCGCGGCCGTTACTGGGACGCGCGTGCGCTCGACATGTGGACGAACGTGCTGTGGTCGTCGTCGAGCGTGGCTGCACGCGGCACACGCGGCGGTGTGCGATCGCAAACGATTGCCTTCGCCGCGAAGGATTGGCAGGGCACGCTGCCGAAGGGCGCCGTCCGGATCGACGTCCCGTCGGCCAACGCGTGGCTCGAAGTCCGTCTGCAGACGAGCGGCGGGCGCGACCTGACGAACGTGAAGAAACTGCAGCGCGCGATCCGCGTGGTGCCCCTGTCCGTCTACACGGGTGCGGCGCGCGGCGCGTCGGTGGCGGTCCATGCGGGCAGCGCGCCGTCCGAGGCGGTGGGCGGCGGCACGCCGGCCGAGCAGGTGGCCGCGCTCGACCCGAAGGCGTTCTTCGCGCGTTTCGCGCAGGCGCTGCAGGACAACCCGGCGCCGGCCGACGACGCACACGCGCAGGCGTTGCTCGGCGACATCGGCGTGTCGGCCGGCTACCCGGTGCTGTGGACGGGCGACCGCCTCGCGGCCGCGACGGCCGGCGTCGCCGAGGCGCGCGCGCGGCTCGCGACCCCGCCGTCGAACCTGCTGAACGCGAACGGCTGGAGCTGGATCGGCGATACGGCCGGCAAGTACGGCCAGGACTACACGCTGCGCGCGTACGCGGCCTACACGCAGTTCGGCACCGCGACGCGCGACGACGAAACGCTCGCGGTCGTGCGTGTCGACAGCGACGGCCATCCGCTGAACGGAGCGAACCGCTACGTGCTGCATTTCGCGCCGGGCGCGCTGCCGCCGGTTCGCGCGTTCTGGACGCTCACGCCGTATGCGACGAACGGCGCGCTGCCCGACGTCGGGTCGGCGCGCCGCTCGCTCGGCGATCGCGACCGCCTGCGCCGCAACCACGACGGGTCGATCGACATCGTCGTGTCGGCGTCGCCGGGCGGCACGCATGCGGGCAACTGGCTGCCGGCGCCGCGCGCCGATTTCGCACTCGCGTTGCGCCTGTACGCACCGAAGCCGCAGGCGAGCGACGGATCGTGGATGCCGCCCGTCGTCGTCCGGAAATGAACGGAGGGCCGGCGGCGTTGTCCGACCGGCGGGCGCGGCGGCGCCCGAACCCCGTACTGTTACCACCTGAGCCTATACTTTCGGGATAGCGTGCGCGGCCGACCGGTTCTCCGGTATGGCCGGCATCCCATCCCGAGGCATTCAAGCATGGCAAGCGCAGACAAAGAAACCGTACCCTCGACCCTCCATGCCCTCGGTGGCGTTGCACGCTCGCGCCGCACCCGGCGCATCGGCCTCGGCCTGCTGATCTTCCTCGTTTTATTCGGACTGCTCGGGTTCTTCGCGGCGCCGCCGCTGATCCGCCATATCGCCGAACAGCAGCTGAGCCAGCAGCTCGACCGCCCCGCCACGATCCGGCGCATCGCGCTGAACCCGTACACGCTGAACCTCGAGGCCGACGGCATCCATCTGGGCGACAAGGGTGGGCAGGGCGACTTCATCGACATCGCGAAGCTCGTCGTGCGGCCGTCGTGGTCGTCGCTGTTCCGCGGTGCGCCGATCGTCAATGAAATCCGCCTCGACTCGCCGCAGTTCCATATCGTCCGCTACGATGCGCAGCGCTTCAATTTCACCGACCTGATCGAGAAATTCTCGACGCCGTCGCCCAAACCGGAAAGCAAGCCGACGCAGTTCTCGGTGTCGAACATCCAGGTCAACAACGGCCGGATCGATTTCGACGACCGCCTGCTGAACGAAAAGCACGTCGTCGACAACTGGACGCTCGGCATTCCGTATATTGCGACGCTGGCATCGAAGACCGACATCTTCGTCGAGCCGAAACTGCGCGCGCGCTTCGACGGCAGCCCGATTGCGATCGACGGCAAGACCAAGCCGTTCGCGCAGTCGCGCGAATCGGAAATCGCGCTGAAATTCGACGGCCTCGACGTGCCGAAGCTGATCTCGTATGTGCCCGCGAAGCTGCCGGTGGCCGTGACGAGCGGCCTGCTGAGCAGCGACCTCAAGGTCGATTTCGTGATGAGCGGCGAGACGCCCGCGCTGCGCGTATCGGGCACCGTCGACCTGAACGACGCGAAGGTGACGGACCACGCGTCCGCGCCGCTGTTCGCCGCGCGCGGCGTGCATGTCGCGGCGGCCAGCCTCGAGCCGCTGCGCAACGCGTTGCACTTCGACGAGATTCGGATCGACCAACCGGTGGTCGACCTGTCGCGCGACAAGCAGGGCGTGCTGAACGTCGAGAAGCTCGCCGCGCAGCCGGCAGCCGCATCGAACGCCGCCGAGGGCAAGCCGGCGGCGCCGGGCGCCGCGCCCGCTTCCGCGGCTGCGGCAGCCGCCGCCAGCGGCGCAAAGGTCGAAGCCGTCGCGAAGGCGGCGCCGCCGCTCGACCTGACGATCCGCCATTTCGCGATCGACGGCGGCACGGTCAACGTCGACGACCGCGTGCCGGCAACGCCGACCGCGCTGTCGCTCACGAAGCTTGCCGCGACGCTCGACGGCTTCTCGATGCAGGGCAAGACCCCCGCGAAATACACGCTGTCGACGTCGCTGTCGCGCGGCGGCGACGTGACGGCCGAAGGCACGTTCAATCTCGCGGAGAAGCAGGCCGACAGCAAGCTGACGGTCGCCGCACTCGCGCTGCCGGCGCTGCAGCCGTACCTCGGCGAGGCCACGCGTGCGCGCGTGCTCGACGGCACGCTCGGCGCCACCGTCAATGCGAAGGCCGACTGGGGCAAGACGCCGCTCGCCGCGCAGGTCGCCGACAGCACGGTCAGCCTGAAGTCGCTGAAGATCGCGACGCCCGACGCGAAGGCGCCCGCGATCGTGTTGCCCGACGCGAGCGCGAAGATCGCGAAGGTCGACGTGGCCGCGCGCACCGCGGAGATCGCGAGCGTCGACGCCAGCGGGCTCGCGCTCGACGTGCAGCGCCTGAAGGACGGCAGGATCGACCTCGCGGCACTGGCCGAACCCGCACAGGCGTCGGTGCCGAAGCGCACGGTCGCGCGCAAGGCCGAGGCCGCCGCGCCGTCGTGGCATTACCGGATCGATGCGCTGAACGTGAAGGATTCGTCCGCGAACTTCACCGACCTGTCGACGCCGCGCCCGGTGAAGCTGGCGATCAAGCCGCTGGAACTGTCGGTGCAGAAGATCAGCGACGACATGAGCAAGCCGCTGCCCGTGCAGTTGAAGGCGACACTGAACCGCAAGGGCTCGCTGAACGTGACGGGCGACGTGACCGCGCAGCCGCTGAAGCTCGGCCTGAAGATCGACGGCAACCGCCTCGACGCGGCCGCGTTCGAGCCGTACTTCGGCAGTGCGCTGAACGCGACGATCGCCAGCGCGCTGCTCAACGCGCAGGGCAACCTGACGTTCGCGCAGGTGAAGGACGCCCCGCGCGCGACCTATCGCGGCGACGTCGCGCTCGTCGACGTGCGGATGCTCGACAAGGCGACCTCCGACCCGTTCGCGGGCTGGCGCTCGCTCGCGCTGACGAACCTGAAGGCGAACTACGACGAGAAGGGCACCGACGTCGACGCGGCGCGCGTGACGTTCTCGAACTTCTACGGCCGCGTGCTGCTCGATGCGCAGGGGCGGCTGAACCTGAAGGACGTGGTCGCGAAGGAGACGGGCCCGGCGCAGTCGCTCACGCGCGACGCGAGCAAGGGCGAACCGGTGCCGCTGTCGCCGGGCGTGACGCCGCCGGCTGCCGCCGCGCCGCAGGCGTCCGCGCCGGCCGCCGCGTCGGCGACGGTGGTCGTGAAGGCCGCGCAGCCGCCGCAGAACCCGGTGCGGATGCATTTCGGCGAGTTGCTGCTGCAGAACGGCCGCGTCACCTACACCGACAACTTCATCAAGCCGAACTACACGGCGAACCTGGTCGCGATCAAGGGCACGGTCGGCGCGTTCGGCACGGATTCGACGACGTCCGCGCCGGTCGACGTCGCCGCGAACCTCGCGGGCAACGGGCCGATCTCGATCAAGGGTTCGGTGAACCCGCTGATCGAGAAACCGGCACTCGACCTCACCGCGACTGCACACGACATCGAGCTGACCAACCTGACGCCGTATTCGGCGAAGTACGCGGGCTACCCGATCACGAAGGGCAAGCTCAACGTCGACCTGCATTACGAGCTCGCGAACGATCAGCTGAAGGCGAACAACCACATCTTCATCGACCAGCTCACGTTCGGCGACCATGTGGAGAACGACACGGCGACCAGGCTGCCGGTGAAGCTCGCGATTTCGCTGCTGAAGAACACGCGCGGCCAGATCGACGTGAACCTGCCGGTGTCGGGCTCGCTGTCGAACCCCGAGTTCAGTGTCGGCGGGCTGATCTGGCGCGCGGTGCTGAACCTGATCGCGAAGGCCGTCACGTCGCCGTTCTCGCTGCTCGCGCATGCGTTCGGCAGCGGCGGCGAGGATCTCGGCTACGTCGAATTCGCGCCGGGCTCGTACCAGCTCGACGACGCGCAGCAGAAGAAGCTCGACACCGTCGTGAAGATGCTGACCGAGAAGCCGTCGATCCGCCTCGACCTGATCGGCCGCGTCGACCCGGCGAAGGACACGTCGGGGCTCGGCGACGCGTATGTCGAGCGGCTGGTGCGCCAGCAGAAGCTGAAGGACGTGATCGGGCAGGGCGAGAGCATCGACCCGATGTCGGTGAAGGTCGAGCCGGCCGAGTACAGCAAGTACCTGACGCGCGCGTACAAGGCCGCCGACTTCAAGAAGCCGCGCAACCTGATCGGCCTGCAGAAGACGCTGCCCGATGCCGACATGAAGAAGGCGCTCGCCGAACACGCGCCGGCCGACGACAACGCGCTGCGTGCGCTCGCGCAGCAGCGCGCGCAGGCCGTGCGCCAGTACCTCGACGGCAAGATCGATTCGAGCCGCGTGTTCGTCGTCGCGCCGAAGCTCGATGCGAAGGGCATCGACGACAAGGGCGCGACCACCCGCGTCGATTTCGGCCTGCAGTAAGCAGGCCGTCCGCCGCCGCTGCGCCCGTTCCTCCGTTCGGGCGCGGCGGCGCGCTGCCTTCAGCGCGCGGCGATCGCCGGTTCCTCGCGCTTGCCCAATTCCTTCTTCGCGGCCAGCGGCAGACGTGCGTCGTCCCACTGCGCCAGCCATTCGACTTCCTTCGCGGTGAACACCTGTCCGTAGTTGCGCAACGCGTACTGCAACGCGTCGACGACGTGGTGGCGAATGATTTCGGGGGTGCGTGCATCGTCCAGCACGAACCGGAGGGCTTCCAGGGTCGACATGCTCTTGCTCCGGGTCAGGGAAAACCCTTTATCACACGCCAATAGTCGCGCGCCAAGCCGGAAAAAAAATCGCGCGGCGGGTGACGCCGCGGACGGTTGGCCGATGCACCGCGGCGGTGCTTGCCGGTGAGCGCGCGAGTCCGCGACGTGCGCCGGGCCACGCCGGTTTGCGACCGCATCGTGTCACTTGCGATTGGTTACGTTTGATAGAAAACAGAAAGCCCCGCTTCATGCGAGCGACCCACGGCGCAGCCATATTCTTGCGCGCCTGATGGCAAGTCACGCAGTTCAACGTCAATCGATGAGGTGGGGTGATCATGTCTTTCCTTGGTAAGCAGCGGAAGTGGGTGGGGATGGTGGCGGGCGCGCTGGCGCTCGCGGGCGCCAGCGCGCATGCGGCGCAGCAGGACGGCAACCGTCAGGACGAGGATCGCGGCCACGCGAACCGCGTCGTGAAGCACGTGCTGCTGATCAGCATCGACGGCCTGCACGAGCAGGATCTCGCGCGCTGCATCGGCGCGAACACGTGCCCGAATATCGCGGTGCTCGCGAAGAGCGGCGTGACCTACACGAATGCCTATACGCCCGGCCTGTCGGATTCGTTTCCGGGCCTCGCCGCGCTCGTGACCGGTGGCTCGCCGAAGACGGCCGGCCTGTTCTACGACGTGTCGTACGATCGCAACCTGTACGCGCCGGGCGACACGAGCTGTTCGGGCAAGCAGGGCTGGAACGTCGTGTTCGACGAGACGACCGGCATCGACGCGGAGAACGGCGGCGCGCTGGTTCACCTGAACGGCGGCGGCGCATTCAATCCGCAGGCGATCCCGAACGCGAAGGTCAACGGCAAGTGCGTGCCGGTCTATCCGCACAACTACGTGAAGACCAACACGGTGTTCGAGGCCGTGAAGGCGGGCATCCCGAACGCGACCACCGCGTGGGCCGACAAGCACGCATGGGGCTATGACTGGCTGAACGGGCCGTCGGGCACCGGCGTCGACGATCTCGCGCGCACCGAGATCAACTCGATCGACCCGGCGACGCAGACGGACTACACGGACGTCTATTCGCATACCGCGCAATTCGACAACCTGCACGTGCAGGCGCTGATCAACCAGATCAACGGCCGCGACTCGACGGGCACGAAGCGCGCGCCGGTGCCGACGCTGTTCGGCGCCGATTTCCAGACGCTGAGCGTCGCGCAGAAAGCGGTGGTGACGAAGGGCGGCGGCTACCTGGATGCGAACTTCACGCCGAACGGGCAGGTCGCGAACGCGATCACGTACGTCGACAACGCGATCGGCCATGTCGTCGAGGCGCTGAAGCAGGCGAACCTGTATTCGTCGACGGCCGTGATCGTCACGTCGAAGCATGGCCAGTCGCCGACCGATCACACGAAGCTCGTGAAGAACGGCGACACGCTGACGAAGCTGCTCGAAGCGAGCAACTATCTCGACCCGAACGGCAACTTCGGCCAGAACAACACGAAGACGGGCAACCTGAACGACGGTTCGGGCCTGGTCGGCACGGGCTTCGTGCAGACCGACGACGTCGGCCTGATCTGGCTGCGCGACCGCAACCAGCGCACGGCCGTCGTGCAGACGCTGAAGGCGAACCTGGGCTGCAATGCGCCGGGGATCTGCGCGGATGGCCCGCAGGCGTACATTCTGTACGGCGCGGCGCTCGCCGAGCGGTTCGGCGATCCGGCCAACGGCCGCACGCCGGACATCGTCGTCCAGCCGAATCCGGGCGTGATCTATACGTCGAGCACGAAGAAGGACGAGGAGCACGGCGGCAACGCGCCGGACGACAGCCACCTCGGCCTGCTCGTGTCGTATCCGGGCCTGCATCGCGCGCGCACGGTGACCGACACGGTCGGCACGAAGCAGGTCGCGCCGACGATCCTCGGGCTGCTCGGTGCCGACCCGCGCCTGCTGCATGCGGTGGTGGCCGAGAATACCGGCGTGCTGCCGGGGCTCGGTATCGGTCGCTGATGCAGCGTGCCGGATGCCGCCGTCGGGCGGCGTCCGGCACAGGGCGCGCGCGGCCGTGCGGCGGCGCGCGCCGTTTCCGACCTACGCGCGCGCCGATTCTTCCAGCATCCAGTTCCTGAACCGCCTCAACGCATCGCTCGTGTCGAGACGCTCCGGCGCGTAGCAGAGGTAGTGTCCCTGCGCGTCCACGTCGACCGGCGCGTCGAACGGCTCGACCAGCGTGCCGGCCGCGAGATTGTCGAGAATCAGGAAGCGCGGCACGAGGGCGATCCCGAGCCCGGCCTGTGCGGCCTGGATCAGCACCGAATACTGCTCGAAGCGGGGCCCGGCCAGCGCGTTCATCTGCGACGCGCGGTGACGTTCCGCCCATGCGGACCATGCGATCTCCGCCTGCTCGTGCACGAGGCGCGGTGCGGCCACGACATCGGCGGGCGCGTGCAGCGCATGCCGGTCGGCGAATTCGCGCGAGCAGACCGGCACGAACGTCCGTCCGCCCAGATAGTCGCTTCGCACGCCTTCCCATCCCCCGTCGCCGTAGCGGATCGCCGCGTCGAGCCCGAACGGAAACACGTCGCCGGGCGCGAGATGGCGGCGAAAACTCAGCGTGACATCCGGCGCCGTGGCCAGAAAGCGCGTGAGCCGCGGCAGCAGCCACTTGGTCGTGAACGTCGGCACGCTCGCGATCGTCAGCAGGTCGCTGTTCTCGCGTGCGCTCAGCAGTTCGATCGACGCGTTGCCGATTTCGCGCAACGGCCCGACGACGCGCGCGTGATACACCTGGCCCGCCCGCGTGAGCGCGAGGCCGCGCCCCTCGCGCACGAACAGCTTCACGCCGAACAGTGCCTCGAGGTTCGCAATCTGGCGGCTGACCGCGCTCGGCGTCAGGCCCAGTTCGCGGGCCGCGTAGGAGAAGTTCAGGTACTTCGCGGAAGTGGCGAATGCGTGCAGCTCCGCCACGTTCGGATACAGGTGCTTCATGGCGGGCTGTTCCGTCCTTGCACAGATCGATGCGCGCTTTTTACGTTTTTTTCATGACGATGCCATGTCGAAACCGCACACTGCGCCGGCTTCGACAACGCATGTGGACCACGTCCGGCGGGCGTTGTGCGATGTTTTCCCCGATCGTCAGCGAGTGTGTTCATGCATCCGTCAACCGCCCCGGCATTGGCCGACGGTGTTCCGATTCGTCTTAACAGACCGGCGCATCCGCGTGTCGGCCGCCTGTTGCTGCAGGCGCTGCTCGCGGTGTTCGCGCTCTATCTGCTGCTGCCGATCGCGTTGCTGCTGATCGGCGCCGTGGGCGAATCGTGGACGAACACGTTGCTGCCCACCGGTGTCACCGGGCACTGGTTTGCCGATCTGGCCGCGAACCGGAGCTTCACCCGCGCGTTCGGCACGAGCTTCATCGTCGCGCTGGCGTGCTGTGCGCTCAACGCGGCGATCGGCCTGCCGCTCGCGTACGCGCTGCACCACCGCGCGCAGGCCGGCGGCGGGTTCGCGACGCGCGTCGTGATGCTGATGCCGGTTGCCGTGCCGGCGCTGACACTCGGCTTCGGCTACATCGCGATCTTCAGCGGCGACACGCTGCCGTGGCTCGGCACGTTGCCGCTGATGATCGCGGCGCACGCGGTGCTGACGTTGCCGTATCTGCTGCAGACGCTGCTCGGCGACCTGCGTCACCTCGGCCTCGCGCGGCTCGAGGCCTGCGCGGCGACGCTCGGCGCGACGCCGCTGCGCCAGTTCGTCACGATCGTCCTGCCGAACCTGCGGCACAGCCTGTTTTCCGGCCTCGTGATGGTGGCCGCGCTGTCGATCGGCGAATTCCAGATCTCGAACCTGATCGCCGGCTTTCGCTACCGGAATTATCCGATCGTGTTGCTGCAGGCGTTCTACGGCGCGACAGGGATGGCGTGCGCGGCCACCGTCGTGCTGCTCGTGCTCGCCGTGCTCGCGACGCTCGTCTCCGTCGGCACCGTGCAACGTTTGAAGTGAGTCATCCATGAGTCTCGAATTCGAACACGTCAGCTTCCAGTATCCGGGCGCCCGTCACGGCGTCGACGACGTCACGCTGTCCGCCGCGCAGGGTGAACTGCTCGCGGTGATGGGGCGCAGCGGGTCCGGAAAATCCACGCTGCTGAGGCTCGCGGCCGGGCTGCTCGACGGCTGGCGCGGCCGCATCGCGATCGGCGGCGGCGACGTGGCCGGCGTGCCGGTGTGGCGGCGCGAAGTGGGAATGGTGTTCCAGCACTACGCGCTGTTCCCGAACCTGTCGGTCGTCGACAACGTCGCGTACGGGCTGAAGATGCGCGGCGTGGCGGCCGACCTGCGGCGCCGGCGCGCGCTCGACATGCTCGAGCGCGTCGGGCTGTCGGCCCATGCGACGCGCGGCGTCGCGATGCTGTCCGGCGGCCAGCAGCAGCGCGTCGCGCTTGCTCGGGCGCTCGTGATCGAGCCGAAGCTGCTGCTGCTCGACGAGCCGTTGGCGGCGCTCGATGCGGGCATCCGCCATCAGCTGCGCGACGAGATCCGTGCGCTGCAGCGCGCGTGCGGCGCGACGACGCTGTTCGTCACGCACGACCAGGACGAAGCGCTGAGCATGGCCGACCGCGTCGCGATCGTCGACGGCGGTCGCGTGCTCCAGGCCGGCACGCCGCGCGACCTGTACGAGCGTCCGGCTACCGCGCAGGTCGCGCGTTTCGTCGGGCATTCGACGCTGCTGCGCGGGCGGGTGCTCGCGCACGGCGAAATCGACGTGCGTTTCGCGACGCTGCGCGCGGAAACGGGAGCGTATCGACCGGGCGAGGAAATCGCGGTGCTGGTGCGGCCCGAGCATGTGCAGGCCGATCCGCCGATGCAGAGCACGAATCGCATCGAAGGCCGACGCGGAGAGGTGCGTTATTTCGGCGCGACGCAGCGCTATGACTTCATGCCGGACGGCTCGGCCGACGTGCTGCTGTGCGAGGGGCGCGAGCCCGCCGCGCACAGCATCGCGATCGAACCGCGTCATCTGCTCGTGCTGCCGGCATCGCCGGACGCGCACTGATTTCTTTCGTTCAACGGAGATTCACGATGCTTGCAGGCTCCCCCCTTGTGAAGGCCATGCGCGCCCGCGTGCTGGCGCTGTGCGCGCTCGCGGCGCTCTCTTGCGCGGCGGCGCAGGCCGCGCCGCTGTATCCGGGCGAAGACGCGCTGTACGCGAAGGCGGCCGACGAAGGGCTCGTCGTGTCGTTCGATACCGGCCCCGAGTGGGCGAACTGGAAGGCACTGTTCGCCGAATTCCGCAAGCGCTACCCGAAGGTCGAGATCACATACAACGACATCGGCTCGGCCGCGACCGTCGTTGCGCTCGACAAGTCGCGCCGCCGTCCGCAGGCCGATACCGCGTACTACTTCGCGGCGTCGGCGCTCGATGCCGCGGGCAAGGACGTCGTCGCGCCGTTCCGGCCGGTCAACTTCGACAAGCTGCCGGGCGTGTTCCGCTCGGCGGACGGCCGCTGGTTCGCCGTGCATTCGCTGAACATCGCGTTCCTCGTCAACCGGAAGCTCGTCAAGAACGTGCCGCAGCGCTGGTCCGACCTGCTGAAGCCCGAGTATCGCAACGCGGTGGTCTATCTCGACCCGCGTTCGACCGGGCAGGGCCAGGTCGCGGTGTTCGCGGCCGCGTATGCGAACGGCGGCAGCGTCGACAACCCGAAACCGGGCGCCGACTTTTTCGGCAAGCTGAAGCAGGCCGGCAACGTGCTGCGCGTCGAGGGCACGACGCCGTACGCGAAGTTCGTGAAGGGCGAGATTCCGATCCTGATCGGCTACGAGAACGACGGCCTCAAGGCGAAGTACGCGGACGGCATGGGCGACGCGGCCGACGTGGTGATTCCGCAGGACGGCAGCGTGTCGGCGCCGTATGCGATGAGTCTCGTGAAGAACGGCCCGAACCCGTCCGCCGCGCAGCTCTGGCTCAACCTCGTGATGAGCGACGTCGGGCAGGCGCTGTTCGCGCAAGGCTATGTGCGCCCGGCGGTGCCCGGCACGCCGGTCGCACCGGAGGTCGCGGCGAAGCTGCCGAACGCGCCGCAGGTGCGTCCGCTCGATGTCGCCAAGGCGGCGGGGCGCAAGGCCGAGGTCGACCAGCTCTGGTCGCAGGCCACGCTCGGCCAGTAAGGGGCGCGGGATGCAGGCTTCCTTGACGGAACGCGGCGTACTGCGCCGCTTCGGCGCGCTGCCCGCCGCGGCCTTGCTCGCAGTGTGCTTCGTGCTGCCGCTGGCCGCGCTGGTCGATGCGGCGTGCACGGACGGCGGTCGCGCGTTCGCGGCGGTGTGGCGCGATCCGCTCGTCGTCGATGCGATCGCGCGCTCGCTGATGCTGGCGATCGGCGCCGGCACGCTGTCGGTCGGCGTGGGCGTGCCGGTCGCTTTCGCACTGGCCGGGCAGTCGCCGGCGCGCCGCCACTGGTCGCTCGCGCTGCTCGGCGTGCCGCTCGCGTTTTCCGGGCTGGTGATCGCGTACGGCTTCATCCTCGCATTCGGCCGCGCGGGCTTCGTGACCACGCTGCTGGCTGCGCTGGGTGCCGATCCGACCGTGGTCGGCGGTGCGATCTACACGATGCCGGGGCTCGCGGTCGCGTATGCGTACTACCTGATTCCGCGCGTCGCGCTGATGATCTACCCGGCGCTCGCGAATCTCGACCGGCGGCCGCTCGAGGCGGCACTGACGCTCGGCGCGCGGCCGTGGCGCGCGTGGCTCGACGTCGCGTGGCGCGAACTGTGGCCGTCGGTCGCGTCCGCGTGGTGCCTCGTCACCGCGATCGCGCTCGGCACCTACGGCACGGCGCTTGCGCTGGCCGGTACGCAGATCAATATCCTGCCGCTGCTGATGTATCTGAAGCTGTCGGACGGGCAAACCGATTTCTCGCAGGCGGCCGTGCTGTCGATCGTGCTGACGGCCATCTGTACCTGCGTTCTGGCACTGGGGGAAGGTCTTGTTCGCCAACGACGTCATTGAATCCGCGTGGTCCGGGCCGGTGCGCGACGCGCTCGCGCGACTCGCGCGGCGGCAACGCAGCGCACGCCGGCACCGGATGCCGGTCGGCTTGATCGGCCCGCGCGACGCGACGGATGAGCAGATGCGGGTCGCGGAACGGATTGCGTACGCGGTGGCGTCGACGGGCGTTGCGCTGGTCGGCGGCGGCAAGCAGGGCGTGATGGAGGCCGCCGCGCGTGGTGCGCACGCGGCTGGCGGCTGCGCGATCGGGCTGTTGCCCGAAGACGATGCGACGCTTGCGAATCCGTACCTGAGCGTCGCACTGCCGACCGGGCTCGGCATCACGCGCAATGCACTGGTCGCGCGTGCGTCGCTGTGCCTGATCGCAGTCGGCGGCGGGCTCGGCACGCTGTCCGAAATCGCGCTCGGGTTGCAGTGGGGCAAGCCGGTATTCACGATTTGCGGTGCGCCACAGGTCGCGGGCGTCGAGCGCTTCGACGACACGGACGCGCTCGTCGCGCGCGTCGCGCAGTGGCTGGCCGATTCGGCGTAACGCCGGCTCGCGCGTCGGGCACGGCCTTGAATTGAGGCGTGCAACCCGCCATATTGGCTGCGTATCACCCGTTCAACGACGTACCGAGAGGATTGTTCATGCGCCTACTGCTTGCGCTGCTGCTGCCGTGGTTCCAGTTTTTCACGATCGGCCGCCCGATCGCCGGGATCATCTGCCTGGTCCTGCAACTCACGATCATCGGCTGGCTGCCGGCCGCGATCTGGTCGGTGTATGCGCTGAGCCAGTACAAGACCGACCGCAAGATCGACGCGGCGTTGCGCGAGCGGCGGTGAGCGGGCTCTGGCGGTAGCGGGAATCGTCAGGAGGAGCTTCCAGAAGCAGTTGTCATTTCGGCAGAAATTTATATAATTCATGCGTGCTTACCTGCATTATTTGTATAGATTTATGCGTAAATGAGGGCTTCCTGCACAATCCAGCTTCATGCCGATGGCAACTGGCACGATATCGGCAGCGTCACCCTGTTCGGCGAGCCTGACGAAGGGTGGCGCGGTCGCGCCTATTCGGGTTACGACGTCGAATGGATCGTCCGTCATCAGTCTGTTCGTGACGCGCACGCGATGTCGTGCACGTTTCCGGTCGAACTCGAGCCGCTGGTGACGTCTCACTGGCCGGTTTTCCTGATCGATTTGTTGCCCCAGGGTTTCGGCCGCCAGGAACTGTTGCGCCGCCTCGATTTGCCGGAAACGGCAGAGGAGCGTGCCGACTGGCCACTGCTGCTGGCGGGAGCCGGTAATTCGATCGGCAATCTGCGGATCAAGGAAGCCGCGCAGTGGCTTGCCGAGCGCGAGGGGCCGCTGCAAGGTTTCACGGATGACGACGTGGCCATGCGCGGAGACGCGTTCAGCGAATATCTCGCCGAACACGGATTCTTCGTTGCAGGCTCCTCGGGCGTGCAGGGTGAATGGCCGAAGCTGTTGCTGACCCGCGCCGACGACGGACTGCTCTATCTCGATCACACGCTGCCCGACGCGCGAGCGGTCGCGCACTACATCGTCAAGTTCGGGCGTGGTACCAACGAGCGTCTTGCACAGATCCTGCGACACGAAGCACCCTACATGGCTTTGGCCCAGCGCCTGGGCTTGCGCGTGCATGCGCCGCTCACGCTGCGTGATCGGGCGTTATTCATCCCGCGGTTCGATCGCGCACGCGTCGGCGACGGTGTTGTCCGGTTGGCCCAGGAAAGCATTGCATCGTTGACGGGCAAAGCCGGTTTCGGTGTCGTGCCGAGTCACGACGAGGTATGTGCGCATCTCGTCCGGCAATGCACGAATCCCCACACCGAGGTTGCCGAGTACTTGTGTCGCGACGTCGCCAATCTCGCGTTGGGCAACAAGGACAATCACGCGCGAAACACCGCCTTGCAACGCGATTTCGACGGGCATGTTGCGCTGACGCCGCTTTTCGACTTTGCACCGATGTATCTGCATCCCGACGGCATTGCGCGACGCATTCGGTGGGAAGGAAATGACGGCGGTCGGCCGGATTGGGAGCGGGTGCTCGATGCGGTTGTCCGGTCGAGCGAGCAGCACGCGGGAGAGGGGCAACCCGTGCTGGATCGTGACGCATTGCGTGCGCGGCTCCGTGCAATGGCACCGCGTTTGCAGGAGATCGCCGATCAGGGGGCGGATCTGGGCCTGGAACCCGATGTGCACGCATTTCTCAAACCGGGCCTGGAGCGGCTGGCCCGTGAACTGGATGCGTTGCGCTGAGCGGGAACGACACCATGGACAAACGCTATAACGCGATGTCGCTTCCGGAACAGCTCGCGCTGAGGCGGCAAGCGATCGAGGACGTGCTGGCGCACCCCGAATGGTCGCTGCGTGAATCGGTGCGCCATCTGAAGAAGACGATGCGGCTGACGAGCGCCGAAATGGCCAAGCTCGCAGGCGTGTCGACCAAGACGATTCAGGATATCGAGCAGGGCCGCAGTGACGGGACGGTACAGACGATGAATCGCATCTTTGGCATGCTGGGGCTCAAACTGGGTGTGGTGCGGCAGAACGCATAGCCCGGTAATGCCCATCGCCGGTTACTGCGGCGGCGGCCCATCCAGCGCCTCGGCCCGCGCGAACAGCCAGTCGATGAACGTGCGCAGCGCCGGATCGTCGTCGTTGCGATACAGGCAATGAAACGGCGGTCCTTCCAGGTGGACTTCCGGAAACAGCGCGATGAGCCGGCCGCGAGCGAGATCGTCGCGCACCACCGCGCGCGGCGCGAGGCATACGCCGAGCCCGCTCGCGGCGGCCTGGACCAACAGGAAAAACTCGCGATAGAACGGCCCGCGCAGCGTCTCGGTGGCGTCGGTGCCAGCCTGGTGGAACCAGTATTGCCACGCCTGCGGCAACCCCGCGTAGTGGAGCAGCGGCGCATCGCGCAGGTCCGCCGGCACGCGTACCCGTTCGAGAGCGGGATGGCCGGGCGCACACACGGGTAACGCGACATTCGCGAGCAGCGGCCGCGACACGAAACCCTTGCGACGCAGCTCCGGCGTATAGCGGCGGATCACGATGTCGCATGTCTCGTCGAACTGGTCGCGCTCCATGTCGGCGCTCGTGACGAGCTGCACGTCGATGTCGGGATGCGCGGCCTGGAACACGGCCAGTTGCGTCAGCAACCATCCATGCGCGAATGACACGGATGCATTGATGCGGATCGGATGGCCGCCGACCGGCTCGAACATCTGCCCCGTCGCCTGCGCAAGCCGGCCGAGGCAGCTCGCGACGTCGACGAGGTAATGCCGCGCGCGCGGCGTGAGCCGCAACGAGCGCCCGTCGCGTTCGAACAGCTTCTGCCCGAAGAACGATTCGAGCACGCGGATCTGCTGCGCGACCGCGCTCTGGGTCACGTTCAGTTCGTCGGCGGCGAGGGTGAGGCTCTGCAGGCGGCCGGCAGCTTCGAAGCTGCGCAGCGCGTTCAGGGGCGGCAATCGGCGCATCGTGAGATCGCGAAGAAAAGCTACACAGTGGGTCAAAAAATGTCATTTGTGGCGGTCGGGGCGCCTCCCTATCATGGCGCCGACAGGAGAGAACGCCCCGATGACGATCATATCGCCACCCGACGCCCGGGCAACCGGAATTCGCCACCGTCTTCGCGTCCGGCGCGCGGCACGTCGTGCGACGAACCGCCCGGCCGCGGTGCCGCCCATGCGCGGCCGCGGCGCGCTGGCGCTCGCCTGTGCCGGGCTGTTCGCGGCGCTGACCGGATGCGCGACGAAAGCCGACAACGAGCGGCAGATCGGCGACGGCGGATCGCTGGTGCGCTACAGCTCGAGCCAGACCGAAGTCGACCTGACCGATGCCGAGCAGCAGACGCTGCGCATGCTCAGCGACCGCCGCTATGCGGACGCGACGCAGGCGCGCGTGCTCGACGCGGTGGCCGGCGCGCTGCGTGCGCAGGGTTATGCGCCGGTGACGGTCGATCGCGATTCGGGGCTGGTGGAAGCGGGGCGCAGCGACACGCTGATCCCGAAGTGGCGTCAGCTGCTGCGCGGCGCGCTGAAGGCGCGCATCGGGATGCTGCCGACGAAGCCCGATCATGAACGCGTGACCGCAATCGTGACGGTTCGGGCGGGGCGGGACGCGCACGTCGCGATCGTGCGCGCGCGATTCGATCGTACGGTGTGGGACAGCGCCGGCGATTCGCGTACCAAGACCGTCATGGAGCCCGAGTACTACCAGGCGTTTTTCGCGGAAGTGGACAAGGCGATGTGCGCGACGAAGTGCGAGCAGTGAGCGGGGCACGCGCCGGCGCGTGAAAGCGTGAATGCCGGGGACGAGGATCGCCACGGCGGCGTGCCGGTGGCGACGGTGGCGCGCCGGAGGCGGATTGCGCGGAACGGGCCCGGCATGCGCCCTGGCGTGCAACGCGGAAGGGGCCTACTTCACCGCAAACAGCGTCAGGTTCATGAAGATCTTGAACGCGTAACCGAGCGTGACGGCGCCGATCACGCCGCCGGCCCACAGCACGACGAACCACATCCAGCCGCGCATCCGCGGCCGGGGGGCCGCGGCGGCGGAGTGCCCGGCGGAATCAGTGGTGGTAGTAATGCTGGTCTTCATGGCGCACCTTGCCTCGGAATACCCAGTAACCCATCGTCGTGTAGGCGATGATGATCGGGAGGATAACCGCTGCGCCGACCAGTGTGAAGGTCTGGCTGGAGCGCGGTGCCGCGGCTTCCCAGATCGTCATCGTCTGAGGAATCGCATACGGGAACAGCGTGACGAGCAGGCCGACGTAGCCGAGCAGCACGAGCGCCAGCGCGAGCACGAACGGCGTCATGTCATGCCGGTTGCGCACCGCGCGGCGCATCCATACCGCGCACGCGGCGACCAGGAACGGCACCGGCAGCAGGCGCCAGAACAGCCCCGAATCGAACCAGCGCTGCGCGATGGCCGGGTCCTGCAGCGGCGTCCACAGGCTCACCACCGCGATGAAGCCGAGCAGCACGAGCGTCAGCGGCCACACGACGCGATGGAGGCGCCGCTGCAGGTCGCCTTCCGTCTTCGCGACGAGCCAGCAGCAGCCGAGCAGCGCGTAGGTCACGATCAGGCCGAGGCCGGTCAGCAGGCTGAACGGCGTGAGCCAGTCGAAGGCATCGCCCGCGAACACGCCGTCCTTCACGTTGATGCCCTGCAGGAACGCGCCGAGCGCGATCCCCTGGAACAGCGTCGCGCCGGCCGAGCCGCCGATGAACGCCAGATCCCACAGCTGCTTCGTGCGCCGCGCCTTCGCGCGGATCTCGAACGACACGCCGCGGAAGATCAGGCACACCAGCATGAAGATCAGCGGCAGGTACAGCGCCGACAGCACGGTCGAATAGACGACCGGGAACACCGCGAACAGCCCGGCGCCGCCGAGCACGAGCCACGTCTCGTTGCCGTCCCACACGGGCGCGACCGTGTTCATCATCAGGTCGCGTTCCTTCTCGTCCGGAAAGAACGGGAAGACGATGCCGATGCCGAGGTCGAAGCCGTCGAGCACGACGTACATGAAGAGCCCCAATGCGATGATCGCGGCCCAGATTACGGTGACGTCCATAGGTTTTCTCGTATGCGGAATGGGGTGGGCTCAGACGGTCTCGATCAGCTCGTCGACGGCCGACATCGGACGGCGCGCGGTGTGATCGGGGCGCGTGTCGGGCATGTCGTGTTTCGGGTCGTGCTTCACGTCGGGCAGCGCGGGGCCGGCCTTCATCAGCTTCAGCATGTAGTACACGCCGGTGCCGAACACGAGGAAGTACACGATCACGAACGTCATCATCGACAGGCTGACCTGCTGCACCGACAGCGGCGACACCGCATGCGCGGTGCGCATCACGCCATACACGACCCACGGCTGGCGGCCCGCTTCGGTCGTGACCCAGCCCGCGAGCAGCGACACGAAGCCGGTCGGGCCCATCACGAGCGCAAAGCGCTGGAACCACTTCGATTCATACAGGCTGCCGCGGCGGCGCAGGAGCCACGCGAGCGCGGCGAGGCCGATCATCGCGATGCCGAGGCCGACCATGATCCGGAAGCTCCAGAACACGACCGTCGAGTTCGGGCGGTCTTCCGGCGGGAATTCCTTCAGCCCGCGGATCTCGCCGTCCCAGCTGTGCGTGAGGATCAGGCTGCCGAGGTGCGGCACCTTCACCGCGTAGCGGGTCGTTTCCGCCTTCATGTCCGGAATGCCGAACAGGTTGAGCGCGGTGCCGCCCTTCTCGGTTTCCCACAGCCCTTCGATCGCGGCGATCTTCGCGGGCTGGTGTTTCAGCGTGTTGATGCCGTGCTGGTCGCCGATCACGGCCTGCAGCGGTGCGAGCACGAGCAGCAGCCACAGCGCCATCGAGAACATCTTCTTCACGCCCTTGTCGCGGCGGCCCTTCAGCAGGTGCCATGCGCCCGTTGCGGCCACCACCAGCGCGGCGACGATGAACGCGGCGATCGCCATGTGGAACAGGCGGTACGGGAACGACGGGTTGAAGATGATCGCGAACCAGTCGGTCGGCACGACGCGGCCGTCGACGATCTCGAAGCCCTGCGGCGTCTGCATCCAGCTGTTCGACGCGAGAATCCAGAACGTCGAGATCAGCGTGCCGATCGCGACCATCAGCGTCGCGCCGAAGTGCGCGCGCGGGCTCACGCGGTTCCAGCCGAACAGCATGATGCCGAGGAAACCGGCCTCGAGGAAGAACGCGGTCATGACCTCGTACATCAGCAGCGGCCCGGTGACCGCGCCGGCGAAGCTCGAGAAGCCCGACCAGTTCGTGCCGAACTGGTAGCTCATCACGACGCCGGAAACGACGCCCATCCCGAACGCGACCGCGAAGATCTTCGACCAGAACAGGCAGAGGGTTTTGTAGTACTGCTTGCCGGTTTTCAGCCAGCGATATTCGAGGACGGCGATGAAGCTGGCGAGGCCGATGCTCAGCGCCGGAAAGACGATGTGAAAGGAGACGGTGAACGCGAATTGCAGGCGGGCCAGATCGAGGGCCGAAAGAGCGGTGTCCATACCAGTTGACCGAGGCTGACGATACCCGCCGGCGGGTGCCGGCGGACCCCGGCGGACGGGCGTCGGGGTTGGCTGGAGTATGGGCCGCGATGTTGCACCGCGAAATGCGCCAACTCGTCGCAGATGTCCAGCCCGTCTCTCGCGATTCCGGGGTAAATCGTTGATTCGTATCAAGAAGCCTGTTTGCGGCGCGCGCGGCTGCGGCGTGGCGGTCTGACGCACGTGCGTCAATATGGCGCGTCGCGTCATCGGAACGGTTCGATCCGGGCGCGAACGCTGCGCGACACCGCCCCCCTCGGCGCCCGCGCGCGGCCGAACCGTTGCGGTGCGTTATCGCGTAACGCACGCGCTCGTGCCGGCGGGCCGCGGGAGATGGGGTCTGTCACATCGGTAACGCCGCGCAACATTGGCGCGTGCGCCCGTAATGGATGACGGATCGCGCGCGGCGTAGCGTTCGGTATGTCGGGTTCGCATCGACGAACCGCCAGCCGGAGAACGTGACGTGAATGGATTGAAGCTCGCACTGGGCGCGGTGGCCGCAGTGGCGATCGCGACGGGCGGCGTGGCGCATGCCGCCCGGGTCGGGGTCTATATCGGCCCCGGCTACCCGTATTACTACCCCGTCGTCCCTGCGCCTTATTACTACCCGCCGCCCGTCGTCGCGGTACCCGTCGACCCGGGGCCGCCGCCCGAGTACGTCGAGAAAGGGCAGCCGCAGGACGACGGCGACGCGAACGTCTGGTACTACTGCGACGCGTCGAAGCATTACTACCCGCATGTGAAGACCTGCAAGTCGGGCTGGCGATCGGTGCCGGCACGGCCGCAGTGACGGAGGCGCGACGATGAAATCCCTGTTTCGACCACTGCGCGTGCCGGCCGCGCTGGCGCTGGCCGGCCTGCTCGGCGCGTGCGCGTACATGCCGACCGGGCCGAGCGTGATGGCGCTGCCCGGCACCGGCAAGTCGTTCGACCAGTTCCGCGCCGACGATGCGAACTGCCGTCAATACGCGTTCGAGCAATCGGGTGGCGTGAGTGCCGGGCAGGCATCGACCGCGAGCGCGGTCGGCAGCGCGGCCGTCGGCACCGCACTCGGGGCGGCGGCCGGCGCGGCGTTCAACGGCGGCACGGGTGCGGCCGTCGGCGCAGGCGCGGGGCTGCTCGCGGGCAGCGTGGTCGGTGCCGGTGCGGCGCAAGGCTCGGCCTACGACATCCAGCGCCGCTACGACTACGGCTACCTGCAATGCATGTACGCGACCGGGAACCGCGTGCCGGTGCCGGGCGGGATGAGCGGCGGCGGTGGATACGGCGGCGCACCGCGCGCGGCGCCGCCGATGCCGCCGGCGGGTGTCCAGCCGCCGCCGCCGCGCTACTGACGGCGGCCCGGGTGGCGGCGTGCCGCATCGCGTGCCGGTGCGCCGTGCATACGTCGCCCGCCGGCCGCCGCCACACACACGCTGCGTGAATTGCGTACACTCTGAGTCTCGTTTCGGCAGGGCCGGGCGCATCGGTTCCGGTCCGCGTTTACCCAGGACTCAGCGATGATCGATTTACGCAGCGATACCGTGACACGTCCGAGCCAGGCAATGCTGGCCGCGATGACTGCCGCCGAAGTCGGCGACGACGTATGGGGTGACGACCCGACCGTGCTGCGCCTGCAGGCGGTGATGGCCGAGCGGGCCGGCAAGGAAGCCGGCCTGTTCTTCCCGAGCGGCACGCAGAGCAACCTCGCCGCGCTGATGGCCCATTGCGAACGCGGCGACGAGTACATCGTCGGCCAGCTCGCGCACACCTACAAGTACGAAGGCGGCGGTGCGGCCGTGCTGGGCAGCATCCAGCCGCAGCCGATCGAGAACGCGCCGGACGGCACGCTGCCGCTCGCGAAGATCGCCGCGGCGATCAAGCCGATCGACAATCACTTTGCCCGCACGCGCCTGCTCGCGCTCGAAAACACGATCGGCGGCCAGGTCTTGCCGGAAGGCTATGTCCAGGAAGCCACCGCGTTCGCGCGCAGCCGCGGGTTGGCGCTGCATCTCGACGGCGCGCGCGTGTGCAACGCCGCCGTCGCGTCGGGCCGTTCGATCGCCGAGCTGTGCGCGCCGTTCGACACCGTGTCGATCTGCTTCTCGAAAGGGCTCGGTACACCGGTCGGCTCGGTGCTGGTCGGCAACCGCGTGCTGATCGAGCGCGCGCAGCGCTGGCGCAAGGTGCTCGGCGGCGCGATGCGGCAGTCGGGCATTCTCGCGGCCGCGTGCCTGTATGCGCTCGACCACAACGTCGAGCGGCTCGCGGACGATCACGCGAACGCCGCGCATCTCGCGGCGGGCCTCGCGCGCATCGACGCGGTGAAGGTGCTGTCGCACGCGACGAACATGGTGTTCGCGCAATTCCCCGAAGCCGATTGCGCGCCGCTCGAGGCGTGGCTCAAGGAACGCGGGATCCTCACGCAGATGCTGTACGCGTCGCGCTTCGTCACGCACTGCGACGTGTCGCGCGCGGACATCGATACCTTCATCGATGCGGTCGGCGCGTATTTCGCGCAGCGCCGCGCGTAACGGGGAATGCGCCGGCCGGCGGGAGAGCCGGCACGAGGTGGCGCGAAGCAGGGAGCGAAGAGGCGACGGGGGCGACGAGGCAATCCGTCTGTCGATATCGGGCGAGCCGGCGGATTACGCTTGCCGGGGTGCGTCGGCGGGGGGCGTGCCGTCGCGGAACAGCGTTTTCAGCTGCGTGCGCAGTTCGGCGCTGTCGGTGTGCTGGTGCACCAGCACCGCATGCTGCACGGCGGCCTCCAGCAGTTCGTTGTCGGAGTCGGCGGAAATCGCGACCGAGCAGTTCGTCGCGCTGGGAAACTCGCGGCAATCGATATAGCGGCGGGACATGATGTTCTCCTTGCGGGAAAGGGAACGGCCGGATGTGCGTGATCGGCCGCGCGGCGCGTTCGCGAGGCCGATGGAAAAAGTATAGGCGGCGCGGCAGGGTTTCTCGCTGCGATGCGTACCGCGCCGCGCACCGCCCCGGCGGTGTCGATCACCCGCGCGTCACGGCAGCGGCGCGAGCAGCCGGCGTGCCGCCTCGACGACGCGTTCCGACAACGACGCCATCGTCGGCGACTGCACGGTCCACGCGTGCCAATACAGCGTGACGTCGGTCGGATGCGCGGGCGCGAGATCGACGAGCCCCTGCGCGTCGAGCGGCGCGGCGCCGATCAGCGGCTCCGGCACCATCGCGTAGCCGAGCCCGTGCCGCACCGCCGCGAAGTGCGAATGGGTGCCCGGCACGTAGTGGCACGGGTAGGCGCCCTCGGGCAGCCCGAATTTCTCCTTCAGGAACGACGACTGCAGCGTATCGCGCCGCGAGTACGCGACGACGGGCGCCTTGCGCGCGCTCGTGCGGTTCAGCCCGCGCGGGAACCAGCGCACCGCGAACGCGGCGGCCGCGAGCAGCCGGTAGCGCATCGTGCCGAGCGGCGTCGCGAGACAGCCGCGCATCGGCTTCGGCTCGGTCGTCACGCAGCCCACCGCCATCCCGCTTTCGAGCAGCGCGAACGTGTGGTCCTGGTCTTCGACGATCAGCTCGAACAGGATGCGCTCGCCGGCGAGTACGGACGTCAGTGCCGGAAGAAACCACGTGCCGAGGCTGTCGGAGTTGAGCGCGATCGTGACCGAGATCGGCGATTCGCGCTCGGTCGCGAGCGTGCTTTGCAGGTCGGCCTGCAGCAGCGCGACGCGGCGCAGGTGCTGCAGCACGCGCTGCCCGGCCACCGTCGGGCGGCACGGCCGCGTGCGCAGCACGAGCGGCGTGCCGAGGCTCGCTTCCAGTGCGCGGACCCGCTGCGTGACGGCCGATGCGGTCACGTGCAGGCGCACGGCCGCCTGCTCGAAGCTGCCCGTGTCGGCGACGGCCAGCAGTGCGGCGGCCTGCTTCGGATCGATCGTCATCGACATGTCGGTGGCATTCCTGTGAACGTAAGACGAGAGGAGCCGCTAGTGTAAGGCAGCCCGCACGCGCGCCCGGTTGCGGCGCATCGTGCTGCCGTGCCGCATTCGTCGTCGGAATCGGCCGAGACATCGCGCACACCGCATGCCGGTGGCGCGCGCATTTTGAACTAGGCTATATGAACGCGCGGAACCCGGGCATGTGCCATGCCTGCACTCCGCGCGCGGACGATCGCGCGTCGCGCGCAAGCCGCGGCGCGGGCGTCGTGACGATTCCCATTTGACGGAGACGAACATGTCGATTCGACTAGGCGAGGACGCGCCCGATTTCACCGCGGAGACCACCGAGGGAACGATCCGCTTTCATGAATGGATCGGCGACCATTGGGCGATCCTGTTTTCCCATCCGAAGGATTTCACGCCGGTATGCACGACCGAACTCGGCTACATGGCCGGGCTCAAGCCGGAATTCGACAAGCGCAACACGAAGATCATCGGGCTGTCGATCGATCCGGTCAGCGATCACCGGAAGTGGGTGGCGGATATCGCCGAGACGCAGGGTCACGCGGTCAACTATCCGCTGATCGGCGACGACGAGCTGAAGGTCGCGAAGCTGTACGACATGATTCATCCGAATGCGAGCGGCGGCCCGCGCACGGCGGTCGACAACGCGACCGTGCGCTCGGTGTTCGTCATCGGGCCGGACAAGAAGGTCAAGGCGATGCTCGTTTATCCGATGAGCGCGGGACGCAATTTCGACGAGGTGCTGCGCCTGCTCGACGCGTTGCAGCTCAACGCGCAGCATACGGTGGCGACGCCGGTCAACTGGCGGCCCGGCGACGATGTCATCATTCCGACGTCGGTGTCGGACGATGCGGCCAGGCAGAAGTATCCGCAGGGCTTCCGGACGCTGAAGCCGTACCTGCGTTACGTGACGCAGCCGCGCTGACGCGCCGTGCCGGCCGGATGCCGGCAGTGCGGGACCACGACGGGGCGGCCCGCGGCGGCCGCGGCGACAGGGGTGGCTGCGGCGGCGCGGGCCGGACAATGCGCATCAACCAGCGACGGAGCGACTTCGCGATGATCTTCCGGCAACTCTTCGACCCGCAATCGTCGACGTACACGTACCTGCTCGCCGACCCCGCGTCGCGCGAAGCACTGCTGATCGATCCGGTGTTCGAGCAGGTGCGCCGCGACGCGGCGCTGCTCGACGAGCTCGGGCTGCGGCTCGTCGCGACCGTCGACACGCACGTGCATGCCGATCACGTGACGGGCGCGTGGCTGCTGAAGCAGCGCACGGGCAGCACGATCGCGATCTCGGCTGCGAGCGGCGCGCAGGGCGCCGATCGTTACCTGAACGACGGCGACCGCTGTGCGTTCGGCGCGCGCTACCTGACCGTGCGCGCGACGCCCGGCCACACGAGCGGCTGCATCAGCCTCGTGCTCGACGACGAATCGATGGCGTTCACCGGCGATTGCCTGCTGATTCGCGGCACCGGCCGCACCGACTTCCAGCAGGGCGACCCGCGCGCGCTGTATCGCGCGGTGCACGGCCGGCTTTTCACGCTGCCGGCCGCGTGCCTGCTGTATCCGGCGCACGACTATCGCGGGCTCACGGTGACGAGCGTCGGCGAGGAGCGGCGCTTCAATCCGCGCCTCGGCGGCGATCTGAGCGAAGACGATTTCGCGGGCTACATGCGCAACCTCGGGCTCGCGCACCCGCGCCAGATCGATGTCGCGGTGCCGGCGAACCTTCAATGCGGCGTCGCCGCGAACGCGCCCGATGCGCAGGCGGCACCCGACTGGGCGCCGCTCGTCTACACGTTCGCCGGGTTCTGGGAAATCGATCCGCAATGGCTCGAGGATCATTTGCAGGCGGTGCAGGTGGTCGACGTGCGCGAGCCGGACGAATTCACGGGCCCGCTCGGCCATCTGCCCGGCGCGACGCCGATTCCGCTCGGCGAACTGGCCGCGCGTGCCGGCGAGATCGCGCGCGACCGGCCGGTCGTGACCGTGTGCCGGGCCGGCGGGCGATCCGCGCAGGCGACCGTGATCCTGCTGAAAGCCGGCTTCGACACGGTCGCCAATCTCGGCGGCGGGATGCTGCGCTGGCGTGCCGAGGGGCGCGTCGTGATGGACGGCCGGTCGTAACGGCACAAGTCGCACGACAAAAATAAATTCCGGACCGCTGTCGAAACGGCCGGGTGCCGTTCGTCGTCAAGGTATCCGATCACGTGGCGCCGCACGACGCGGCGCCGAAACCCGGAGAGACCGCACGATGATACCGACGCTTTACGCCCATCCCTTTTCGTCCTACTGCCAGAAGGTGCTGACCGCGCTGTACGAGAACGGCACGCCGTTCGCGTATCGCGTGCTCGCGCACGACGATCCGAAGCCGATGCAGGAACTGGCCGCGCTGTGGCCGCTGAAGCGCTTTCCGGTGCTCGTCGATGCCGGCCGCACCGTGATCGAGGCGTCCATCATCATCGAGTACCTCGGCCTGAACCATCCGGGCCCCGTGCGGCTGCTGCCCGACGATCCGCACGCGGCGCTCGAGGTGCGCACGATGGATCGTTTCTTCGACAACTACGTGTCGACGCCGCAACAGAAGGTCGTGTTCGATGCGCTGCGGCCGGAAGCCGAGCGCGATGCACGCGGTGTCGCCGATGCGCGCGCGATGCTCGACACGTCGTATGCGTGGCTGGACAGGAAGATGGCCGACCGCGAATGGGCGGCCGGCGACCGCTTCAGCCTCGCCGACTGCGGCGCGGCGCCGTTCCTGTTCTATGCGGACTGGACGCACCGGATCGATCCGTCGTTCGCGAACGTGATCGCGTATCGCAAGCGTCTGCTGGCGCGGCCGTCGTTTGCGCGCGCGGTCGACGAGGCGCGGCCGTATCGCCCGTTCTTTCCGCTGGGCGCGCCCGATCGCGACTGAACGGCGCGGGCGTCGCGCGGCGCGCCGACGCCGCGCATGGCCGGCAGCGCGTGCCGGGGCGACGGAACGAAAGCAGCGGCAGCATCGCGGCGTCTCCCGTTACATCGTGCGGGTGGCCGACTGCGCGAGCGTCAGCAGTTCGTCGAACTGCGTGATCAGCTCGAAGCACAGCAGGAACGCGAGCGTATAGGCCGGCGCGGGGAAGCGTCGGATCGTCGCCAGCACCTGCGGCGCGAAGCGCGAGCGGATCGCGTCGCGCGTCAGCAGCCATGCGATCGCGACGCCGATCGCGGCGCCGGCGATCAGGTCGGTCGGGTAGTGGAAGCCGAGATAGGCGCGCGGTACGCAGATGAACACGACCGCATACAGCAGCGCGAGCACGCCGACGCGGCGCGCGATGATGAAGATGCCGGTGGCGATCGCCATCCACAGCATCGCGTGATCGCTGGGAAACGAACTCCATGCCTGCAGCGTGGCCGCGCGCAGCCCTGCCGACGGGAAGTGCAGGTGCAGTTCGGGGTTGTAGATCGGCCGCACGCGGAACGGCAGCACCTGGGCGAGCAGCCGGCCGATCGCGAGCGCAATGAGCCCGCTCGCGATCGTCGCGACGACCAGTTCGCGCTGCCGCTCGCGGTTCGGGCCCGGCTGGAACCACAGCCAGCACAGCACGGGAATGAGCACGAAGCCCTTGAACGTATACAGGCCAGCGATCACGCGGATCGCGTGATTCATCAGCGGTCCGAACGTGATGTGGGTGAGGAAGGTCTGGATCGTGGTATCGAAATTGTTCATGTCGTGCGATCCCGGCGGACGCTCGATGCATCACACGCGGCCGGCCGGATCTGGAAGCGCGCTCGCACCGGAGCGCAACGGGGGGCAAGTATGTCACCCGTTATTTCGAAGAAAATGCGAAAAAATACCGGGAATCCCCTGATGAAACGGGGTTGTGCGATGGGGCCGGATGGGCGGGCGCCGTGTGGCGGGGGGATCGAAATCGTCCGATATTTCCGCGTCGATGCGCGCGGCCATCCGAAAAATAATCGGTAGAACTGGACAGTCGCGCGGGACGGTGTGGATCTTGCACCGGATGAGCGGTTCTCGCGCCGGATGCGCGCGAATCTGCCGGGCCGCGCGGCGTCATCCGTGCACCGATCGAAAATAAAAGAAAAGGCGGGCAAGCCCTGTGGGCCTGCCCGCCATGGGCGCGCGGTGCGGAAATTCAGCGGCGCCGGATTCGTGCCGTGAGCGCCGGGCGGCCGCTGCGCCGTCAGCCG
The DNA here is from genome assembly GCF_003294055.1 of Burkholderia reimsis. Taxonomy (NCBI): domain Bacteria; kingdom Pseudomonadati; phylum Pseudomonadota; class Betaproteobacteria; order Burkholderiales; family Burkholderiaceae; genus Burkholderia; species Burkholderia reimsis. Next base: position 194,837 of record NZ_QMFZ01000009.1, on the reverse strand, counting down.
CGCCGGATGCCTTCGGGCAGTGCGCTGATGCGGCGCACTTCGGGCGAATCGAGCCACGCGCGCGACGTCGCGCAGTCGGCGAACATGTCGGTCGCATCCTCGCCCCAGAACAGGTCGCCGTCGAGTTCGAAGGTCGGCACGCCGAATACGCCGTGCGCGATCGCATCGTCGGTGTTCGCGCGCAGCGCGTCCTTGACCGGCTGGGCTTCGACGGCCGTCACGCCTTCCGGGAAGCCGACGGCTTCGCACAGCGCGGCGAACCCTTCCGGCGTCGACACGTCCTGGCCGTCGCGCCAGATATGCCGGAAGATCCGGCGGATCGCGTCGGGTGAATTGCCCATCGCGATCGCGAGACGCAGCGGCCTGATCGGATTGAACGGGTGCGCGGGCGGCATCCGGAATGCAATGCCGAGCTTGTCCGCGCGATATTGCGCGTGGCGATAGGTGAAGACGCGTTTCGTCGCGATCTCGGCCGGCGCTTTCTGGCCCCAGTGTGAGAGCAGTGCGCCGAGCACGATGGGCCGCGGCTCGAACGCGGCGGCGGCCGGCAACCGGTCGAACTGTTCCTGCTGCAGGTACGCGAACGGCGAGACGAAATCGAAATACCAGCTGGCGGTGCGCGCGGCGTTCATGGTGGCTGCCCTCATGGGTGTCCGGTTGGCGGTGGCACGCGCGGTACGCCCGTAGGCGGCGCGCGATGCATGCATCGGCGGCGAGTGTCGCACGCGGCTGCCTTTTGCGTTGTTGCGCTGTAGCGCTGTTGCGTGGCGGTGCGCGCGCCGCCGGTCACGACGCCGTGTCGTCGTGGCCTGCTGCCGACGCGAACTGCGCGAGGCTGTCACGTACGGCCGCCGCGTCGTAGCGTGCGCCTGCGCCGCCGAGCGCCACGGTCGCCTTCTGCGCGAGCGGCAGCAGCATCGCGAGCGCTGCCGCCATGGCCGGTGCGGCGGCGAGCCGCGATTTCGGGCCCGATACGGTCAGCGCGCCGACACACTCGCCGGCCGCGCCGAACACGGGTACGGACGCCGAAGCCGTCTCGGGGTCGCGCTCGCCGTAAGACGCGGCCCAGAGTCGTTCGCGCACGTCGTGCCATTGCGCATCCTGCGTGTCGGTGAACGCCAGCAGCACCTTCCCGGACGCGCCCTGGCGAACCGGAAATTCCTCGCCGACACGAATCGACACGCGCACCGCGCGGGCGGGCTCGACCCGGTACAGCACCGAGCGCATGTCGCCCTGGCGCACGTAGAACGATGCCGTTTCGCCGAGTTCGCGGCTGAGCGTTTCGAGCAGCGGCTCGACCACCGGGCCGACCCGGAACGAACGCTGGTACAGCGCGGCGAGCCGCAGCGGCTCGTGCCCGATCGCGTACTGGCCGTCGTCGAGCTTGCGCATGAAGCCGCCATGCTCGAGCGCGGCGAGCAGGCGCAGGATCGTGCTCTTGTACAGCCCGGTGCGGCGCGACAGCTCCGCGAGCGACAGCCGGTCGTCGGTTTGCCCGAAGGCGCGGAGGATCGCAAACGCGCGATCGAGGACGGCGACGCCGCTGGACGCTTCTTCGGCCGGCGAATCGGGCTCGCTGCCGGCGTGATCGGTGTGAGTCGTAGGCACTGCCTGCTTCCTTCAGAAGGATGATCGGCCGACTATATCGTTCTGTCTGGCAGAACTCAAGTTCCAGAAAATCGCAATTTCACGGGTATACCCCGCTTACAGCACGTTCGACGCACGCTTAGAGTTCTATCAAACAGAACGATGTTCTTTCAGATAGAACGATGGAGTACCAAATGAGCGTTTCCGAATATCCGAAGGTGCTGGTCAGCGAGGTCGGGCCGCGCGACGGCCTGCAGAGCATCCGGGCCGTGATGCCGACGGCCGGCAAGCTGCGCTGGATCACGGCGCTGGCCGCGGCCGGCTTGCGCGAGATCGAGGTCGGGTCGTTCGTGCCGGCGAGGCTGTTGCCGCAGATGGCCGACGTGCGTGAGGTCGTCGCGCATGCGCTGGCGATTCCCGGGCTGCATGTCGCCGCGCTCGCGCCGAACCTGCGCGGCGCCGAGGGCGCATTCGAAGCAGGCGTGCACAAGCTGACGCTGCCGGTATCGGTGACGGAGGCGCATTCGCTGGCGAATATCCGCAAGACGCCCGCGCAGATGATCGACGAGGTGCGCGCGATCGTCGCGCTGCGCGATGCGCGGTTCCCGTCGGTGCAGATCGAGGCGGGCGTGTCGGTCGCGTTCGGCTGCACGATCGCGGGCGCCGTCAGCGACGACGAGACGATCGCGATGGCGGTGGCGATGGCCGAATGCGGGGTCGACGAGATCGGGCTGTCCGACACGAGCGGTTATGCGAACCCGGCGCAGGTACGCCGGCTGTTTGTCCGGCTGCGCCGGGAAGTCGGCGACAAGGCGGGCGGCGCACATTTCCACAATACGCGCGGGCAGGGGCTCGCCAACGTCGTCGCGGCGCTCGACGCGGGCGTGACGACGATCGATGCGAGCCAGGGCGGCCTCGGCGGTTGCCCGTATGCGCCGGGCGCGACCGGCAACATCGTCACCGAGGATCTCGTGTTCCTGCTCGAATCGATGGGATTCGACACGGGTATCGACGTCGACGCCCTGCTCGCCGCGCGCGCGATCCTGCACGCGGCGCTGCCGGCCGAGGCGTTGTACGGCCATGTGCCGGACGCCGGTTTGCCGAAGGGCTTCCGTTATGCGGACGGCCGTTCTCCAACCGCGCCGCAACCGGAAGGATGCCTGGCGGGAGTCGCGCAATGAACGGCCGCCAACCCGCTTCGATGCTGCCGTACGCCGGCGTCCGCGTGATCGAGATGACGCACATGGTGATGGGCCCGACCTGCGGGATGCTGCTCGCGGATCTCGGCGCGGAAGTCATCAAGATCGAACCGATCGCCGGCGACAGCACGCGCGCGCTGCGCGGTTCGGGCGCTGGATTCTTCGGGATGTTCAACCGCAACAAGAAGAGCCTCGCGGTCGACGTGAAGGATCCGCGCGGGCTCGAGATCGTGCTGCGGCTCGTCGCGACGGCAGACGTGTTCAGCGAGAACTTCAAGAGCGGCACGATGGACCGGCTCGGCCTCGGTTATCCGGCGCTGCACTCGCTGAATCCGCGCATCGTGTACGTGTCGCACAAGGGCTTCCTGCCGGGGCCGTACGAGCATCGCACCGCGCTCGACGAGGTGGTGCAGATGATGGGCGGCCTCGCGTACATGACCGGCCCGGAGGGGCGGCCGCTGCGCGCGGGCGCGAGCGTGAACGACATCATGGGCGGCATGTTCGGCGCGATCGGCGCGATGGCCGCGCTCGCGCAGCGCGAGCGCACCGGCCGCGGCCAGCAGGTGCAGAGTTCGCTGTTCGAAAACAACGTGTTCCTCGTGGCGCAGCACATGATGCAGTTCGCGGTGACGGGGCAGGCCGCATCGCCGATGCCGAGCCGGATTTCCGCGTGGGCCGTCTACGACGTGTTCTCCGTGAAGGACGGCGAGCAGATCTTTCTCGCGGTCGTGTCGGATACGCAGTGGGCGCTGTTCTGCGATGCGTTCGGGCTGGCTGCGCTGAAGGACGATGCGCGCCTCGCGACCAACAACCTGCGCGTGCAGGCGCGCGAGTGGCTGCTGCCAGAACTGCGCGCGCGGCTCGCGCCGCATTCGGCCGCGGAGATCGGCGCGATCTTCGAGTCGATCGGCCTGCCGTATGCACCGATCACCAGGCCGCAGGACCTGTTCGACGATCCGCACCTGCTGGCGACGGGCGGCCTCGCGGACGTGAGGTTGCCGGCCGATGCGAGCAGCGCCGGGCGGCCGGTCGACACGCGCACCGCGCTGCTGCCGCTCACGCTCGCGGGCGAGCGCCTGCGGCTGCGCTCGGCGCCGCCGGCGCTCGGGCAAGACACGCGCGCGCTGCTTGGCGAACTCGGCTACACGCCGGACGAGGCGCGCGCGCTGATCGAGGCCGGCGTCGTGGCCGGGCGGCACGACGCGGACGGCGCGGCGGCGGGCGGCGCGCCGTCGCCGAACGAACTGGCGAGCGCGTAGCGCGGCCGCGATCCCCTGATCGAACAAAGGCGTCCCGGCCGCGCCACGCGCGGGCGAGGATCGCCCTATCCACGGAGACAACCATGACATCCGCATTCCCGGCGCTGGCCGCCGATCGCGAGACCGATGCATCGATCGAGCAGCGGGCCGTGCGCAAGGCCGCATGGCGCTTCATCCCGCTGCTCGCGCTCGCATATTTCTTCAATTACCTGGACCGCACGAGCGTCGGGTTCGCGGCGCTCACGATGAACCGCGATCTCGGGCTGACGGCGACGCAGTTCGGCTGGGGCGCGGGGATCATGTTCGCCGGCTACTGCGTGTTCGAGGTGCCGAGCAATCTCGCGCTGTACCGCTTCGGCGCGCGCCGCTGGCTCGCCCGCATCATGATCACGTGGGGCGTGATGGCGGCCGCGACTGCGCTCGCGACCGGGCCGACGAGTTTCTATGCGATCCGGCTGCTGCTCGGTATCGGGGAAGCCGGGTTCTTTCCGGGCGTGATCTTCTTCCTCGCCGTGTGGTTTCCGGCGAGCTACCGCACGCGGGTGCTGGCGTGGTTCACCGTGTCGACGCCGCTGTCGTCGCTGATCGGCGGGCCGCTGTCGACGTGGCTGCTGCAACTCGACGGCGCGCTCGGGCTGGCCGGCTGGAAATGGATGTTCATCGTCGAAGGGCTGCCGGCGTGCGCGCTCGGTTTTCTCGTACTGAAGCTGCTGTCCGATTCGCCCGCGGATGCCGCGTGGCTGACGGGCGACGAGCGTGCCGCGCTGCAGCGCGCGTTCGAGCGCGAAGGCGCGGCCGCCGGCCGCAAGAAGCGCTTCGGCGTCGCGCTGCGCGACGTGCGCGTGTACGTGCTCGCGCTGATCTCGTTCGGTTTCACGATGGGTTCCTACGGGATCGGCATCTGGCTGCCGCAGATGCTCAAGGCGCACGGCATGTCGACGATGCAGACGGGCTGGCTGTCCGCGGTGCCGTACTTCTTCGCGACCGTCGCGCTGCTGTGGTGGGCGAAGCGCGTGGACCGTCGCGGCGGCCCGGTCGCGAACCTGGCGATCGGGCTGTTCATCGGCGCGGTGGCGCTCGGCGTCTCGACGCACTTCCTGACGCTCGGCCCCGCACTCGCCGGCATCACGCTGGCGCTGGTCGGCACGATCGCCGGCCGCACGATCTTCTACACGCTGCCCTCGCGCTTCCTGTCCGGCCAGGCGGCGGCCGGCGGGCTCGCGCTGATCAACTCGATCGGCGCGCTCGGCGGCTTCGCCGGCCCTTATCTCGTCGGCTACCTGAAGGACGCCTTCGGCACCTTTACCGCCGGCATGCTCGGCCTCGCGATCGTGCTCGCGATCACGACGCTGCTGACGCTGTCGCTGTACGCGTTCGACCGGAGCGAATGACATGGACACGACGCTTTCGATCAAGCGGCGCCGGCTGCTCGGCGCGGCCGCCGCATCGCTCGCGCTGCCCGCGTTCACCGAGACGCGCGCGGCGACCCAGGAGGGAGTTTCCCGCATGACGACGCAAAGCAACTATCTGGCGGTCCGCCCCGACTGGCTCGCGTCGGCGCTCGAACCCGTGCTCGAGCCCGACCTGCCGATCGTCGATGCGCATCATCATTTCTATGAGCGGCCAGGCTGGATCTACATGCTCGACGACTATCTGCAGGACGCGCGCTCGGGCCACAACATCCAGGCGTCCGTCTACATGCAGGCGCAGACGCGCTATCGCGATGCGGGCCCGGTCGAACTGAAGCCGGCGGGCGAGACGGCCTACGTTGCCGGCGTGACCGAGCCGTTGCAGCAGCACGGCCGTCCGGCTGTTGCGAAAGGCATCGTCGGCCATGCGGACCTGCGTCTCGGCGAGCGCGTGCGCGAGGTGCTCGAAGCACATCTCGAAGCCGGGCGCGGGCGGTTTCGCGGCGTTCGTCACCTGACGACCTGGGATGCCGATCCCACGCTTGCCAATCCGCTATCGGCGGTGCCGCGCGGCATGCTGCTCGATTCCGCGTACCGGGCGGGCGTCGCGCAGCTCGCGCCGCTCGGGCTGTCGTACGACGCGTGGCTGTTCTTTCCCCAACTCCCTGAACTGTTCGAGCTCGCGAAGGCGAATCCCGATACGCGCATCATCGTCAATCACTGCGGCGGCGTCGTACGGATCGCGAGTTATGCCGACAAGCGGCCGGAGGTGTTCGAACGCTGGTCGGCGTCGATGCGCGCGCTCGCGCGGCTGCCGAACGTGTACGTGAAGGTCGGCGGGCTCGGGATGCGCATCAACGGTTTCGATTTCGAGAAAGGCGCGCGGCCGCCGTCTTCCGTGCAGCTCGCCGACGCGTGGAAGCCGTGGATGATGACCTGCATCGACGCGTTCGGCCCCGAGCGCTGCATGTTCGAGAGCAATTTTCCGGTCGACAAGGGCTCGTATTCGTTCGTGAACGGCTGGAATGCGTTCAAGCGCCTGACGGCGCAGGCAAGCCCGGACGAGCGCGACGCGCTGTTCCGCGGCACGGTCACGCGGGCTTACCGGCTCGGCTGACGTGCGTCGCGACGACAGGCCCGGCGCTTGCTCACTTCGCCTCCACCAGCGCCGCCAGCCTCGCCAGCGCCATTTGCCAGCCGGTTTCGTTGTCGGCGGCCGGCACGCCGGGCGGCACCCCGTCGTGCACGGCGTCCACGCGCGTGCCGCCCGCTTCGTCGGACAGCGTGATCGTGATCGTCATGGCGCCGCGCAGCATCGGATCGTCGGTTTCGAACACGTCGATCTCGACGATCTGCTTGTCCGGCACGAGCGTGACGAAGCGGCCGTGATAGGTATCGGTGCGCGCGGTGGTCTTGCCGGCGCCGGCCGACGGTGCGTCATAGCTCAGCGACACGCGCAGCGCGCCGCCTTCGCGCGCGTCGTACGCATGCACGCGGCACGTCATGCCGTCGGGCACCTTCCATTGTTCGACGGCGTGCGGATCGAGCAGCGCGCGGTAGACGCGCCCGCGCGGGGCGTTCAGGTGCCGGCTGACCCGGGTCGAATGCGTGTGCGTGTGCAACATGTCGCCTCCCGCGGAGCGCGCGCGACGGTGCACGCCGGCGGCCGGCGTGTCGTCGCGCTTCCTTCAGGAATCCTAGGCGCGCGCAAGGCGGCATGCAATGATCGCGCACCCGGCCGCGCTCAGCGCAGCGCGGCCGCGAAGGCGTCGAGCTGCGTGATGCAGGTGTTCCAGCCCTCGAAGAAGCCGAGCGCTTCATGGCGCTCGCGCGTGGCGGCGTCCGGATGCATCACGCGCGCCTCGTAGCGGCTGCCCGCATCGTCGTCGGCCATCGTGACGACTGCCGTGAACCCCATCCACGGCACTTGCGGCCGCCAGCCGCCCGCGAGCATCGACGTGAACACGATGCGCGATTCGGGCACGATTTCGAGGAAGCAGCCGGGGTTGTCGCTCGTGCCGCCGTCGGGGCCGCGCATGAACGTGTGAAAAGCGCCGCCCGGACGCAGGTCGAATGCGCGTACTTCGGTGGTCCACGGTTTCGGGCACCACCATTCCTTCAGCAGTTCGGGGTCGGTCCACGCACGCCACAGCGCGTGGCGCGGCGCGTGCAACGTGCGCGTGATGACGAGATCGTGGGCTTCATCGGGGTCGACGGGGCTGGCTGACATCGTGCTCCTCCTGGTGACGGCGTTCGACGAATTCGACGAGACGATCGGATCGTGCTTCCCATAGCGCGCGCTGCGCGGCGAGCCATGCCTCGGCCTCGGCGAGCCGGCTGCCGACCAGGGTGCAGGTGCGCGAGCGGCCGGATTTCCGGGTCTGCACGAGGCCGCTGCGCTCGAGCACGGCCACGTGCTTCATGAACGACGGCAGCGCCATGTCGAACGGCTCGGCCAGTGCGGAGACGGTCCGCTCGCCCTGGCCGAGCGCGCCGACGATCGCGCAGCGCGTCGGATCGGCGAGGGCGTGGAACACGTCGCTGAGGCCGGGTTGAAAGTTAGCCATGTGGCTAAGTGTAGGCAATGGGAACGGCGATGCAACGGAAATTTTCGTCGCGTAGGATGATGGGGCGGTAACACGCGCCGACCGGGCGCGGTGTCGCCGCATGCCTGCTGCCGTTGCGCGAGCCGCGACGACCGGCCGGTGTTCTTTCCGATCCGCCCGCCCGCCGAACCCGTGCGGGCGGCCCACCTGACTCCCGGAGATGGCATGACCGAATCCGTTACCGTCCGCCGCATCGACGCGGGCGAAGCGATGACCTGCGTCGATGCGCTGGCCGACGTGCTGATCGATTGCGTCGAGGGCGGCGCGTCCGTCAGCTTCATGTTGCCGATCGGGCGGCCGACCGCCGTCGCGTTCTGGACCCACGTCGCCGACGGCGTCGCGAACGGCGAGCGCATCCTGCTCGTCGCCGAGGACGCGGCCGGCCGGATCGTCGGCACCGTGCAGGTCGTGACCGCGCAGCCGGAGAACCAGCCGCATCGTGCGGATATCGCGAAGATGCTCGTGTCGCGTCACGCGCGCCGGCAGGGCATCGCCGGGCGGCTGATGGCGGCGGCCGACGCGGCCGCGCGCGACGCCGGCAAGACCGTGCTCGTGCTCGATACCGTGACGGGCGGCGACGCCGAGCGGCTGTACGAGCGGGCCGGCTGGCAGCGCGTCGGCGTCGTGCCGAACTATGCGTTGATGCCCGACGGCACGCCCTGCGCGACGACGGTTTTCCACAAGCAACTCGCGTAACGGGGCGCGCGATGCATCCCGTCGCTCCCGCGCTCCTGTTCTTTACGCTCGCGGCCGGTCTCGTCGCGCTGGTCGCGCCTGCGTGGCTCGCGGCCGCGTGGCGACGCCGCACGCAGGTGCCGCTTCGCGTGTTTTTCTACGGGATGCTGACCTTCTTCGTGTTCCAGCCGGTACTGCGCATGTCGTGGCAGATTCCGCTGTACCGCTGGCTTGCTCACGACCCGCGCTGGCACCTGCCGATGCTCGTGTTCGCGGCATTGACGGCCGGGCTCTTCGAGGAATGCGGGCGCTGGGTCGCCTTCCGGTATCTGCTGCCGAAGCGGCATGATGCACCGACGGCCGTGATGCTCGGGCTCGGGCACGGCGGACTGGAGGCGATGCTGCTGGTCGGCGTCGGGTTTCTCGCGCTCGGCACGACTTATCTGCTCGCGCACGCGGGTGTCGTGGTGCCGGAGGGCGTGCAGTCGCTGGTCGGGTCGCAGTTCGCGGGGCTGACGCTCGCGTCGCCCGTTCTCGCGTTGCTCGAGCGCACGAGCGCGCTGGCCGCGCATGTCGGACTGTCGCTGATCGTGCTGCAGACGTTCGTGCGCGGAACGAAGCGCTGGCTGGTGCATGCGATTGCGCTCCATTTCGTGTTCGACCTCGTTGTCGTGCTGCTGACGCGGTACTGGCATGTCGATACGGTGCTGGTCGAGGCGACCCTGTTCGTGTGCAGTGTCGTGCTCCTGTTGCTGGGCATTCGCTGGAGCCGCCGGACAGCGGGTGCCGGAGGCGCGAGCACCGGGCACATCGCGTGACGGGCAGGGAGCGTGTCAGCCGTTTGCAGCGGGTTCGGTCGCCGGATGGCCGGCGCATCTGATTGTCCTGGCGGTATCAGCGGGTAAAAGGTCCCGGGTTCGACGAAACGGCAGATCGCAACGGCAAGCGCCGGAATGTCTCCCCGGTCGCGGCGAGCACAGTGCCCCGGGGCGACCGGGCTCCGTCCGGGAATCAGGCAGGGCCGGAGACGTCGCCAGTCCGATATAGTCACGCAGGAAGATTTCAGCTGCACGCCCCGGAACCCCCTCGTCGATGAAACGCTCCCATGTCGTTTACGCCCTCACGGGCCTGCTTGTCGCGCTGCCGATTGCCGCGTATGCGCTGGTCAAGCCGCTGCGCGTCGTCGCGCCTGCGCTGGTTCCCGGCGTGTCGTGCCCGAGCGCCGATCTCTGCACGGACGATGCCGCGAGGCTCGGCGACGCACGGCAGCTCTATCGCGACGGTTATGCGCGCGCGGCGGCGGCCGTCGGCGCGTTCCGGGAGGCGCCGCGCGTCGTGTTCTGTTCGACCCGCGCGTGCGCCGATGCATTCGGCCTCGGCCAGCGCGCGGCGCTGACGCTCGGGAATTTCGGCGTGGTTGTCGCACCGCGCGGCTGGCAGACCTACTTTCTCGCGCACGAGCTGATCCATCATCGCCAGGCGGAAGTGCTCGGCAACCTGGCTGTCGTGACCAAGCCGCGCTGGCTGATCGAAGGGATGGCGTATTCGCTCAGCGACGATCCGCGCCATCCGTTGGCGGAGCCGTTCGAAGCGTGGCGCACGCGTTTCGACGCATGGCATGCGGCGCTGGGCGGGCAGCCGCTGTGGGAGGCCGCGCGGGCGGTCGAATAGCGGGGCAAGGGCGCCGCGCGCGCCGTCTTGCCCCGCCGTCTGCCCGTCATGCCGGCGCGACCGGATCGTCGCGCCCGGCGGTGAGCGCGTCCCGCCCCGCCGCGAGGATTTCGTCGGCCAGCGCGGGCTCGGTGCCGGCGATCGCGCGCGACAGCACGAGCGCGCCGACCATCTGGCTGAAGACGGCGATCGCGTCGCGACGCGTCTGCGCCGGTGTCCCGCCTTCGACGGCCACCATCCGTTCCAGCCGGTCGAGATACGTGGCGAGGCCGTGCGCGTAGCACGCACGCGCCGCATCGGTCAGTCGCGGCGCATCGCCCGCGAAACCGGACAGCGGGCACCCGGCCTCGACGTTGTCGCGATGCGCGGCCGACAGATACGACGCCACCTGCGCGTCGAGACTGCCGGCGTTCGGCGAATCCGCGCGGTCCTGCATGGCCTTTGCCATCACCTCGGCGACCAGCGCGTCTTTCGACTTGAAGTGGTTGTAGAAGCCGCCCTGCGTGAAGCCGGCTTCCTTCATCAGCTCCGTGAGTCCGACCGCGTCGACGCCGCGCACGCGGAACAGCCGCTCGGCGGCCGCGACAATCGCGCTCCGGTTCTCGGCAGCCTGCTGTCTTGAAACGCCCATCGATTCCTCCCTGATTTTTGCCGATCGCGTCGATTGAAAATCACAATGTCGACCACCATTGACATGAGTGGATTGCGTGAACACAATGCACGGCAAAGACAATGGTGATCGACATTGACATCGAGTGTAGCCGACTTGGCGGAGGGTGCAAAGCCGCTGCCGGAACAGCCGATGGCAATCGATCGGCGTCTTTGGCGCCGCCGGGGCACGTGTATCGGGCAACGGGCGGCTTGCCGTCTGCCGGCGGCGTACCGGTTCGGAACGCAATGGCAGCTTGGCTTTTTCACCGGATCTCACGCGCGCGGCGAGCCGGCGCGCATGCGATTCATCATGCGAAAGGAAGCGTCATGAAGATCGAAGGTGCAGTGGTGTTCGTCACGGGTGCGAATCGCGGGCTCGGGCTCGAGTTCGCGAAGCAGGCGCTTGCGAGAGGGGCGCGCAAGGTCTACGCGGCGGCGCGCGATCCGGCCACCGTGACGCTGCCGGGCGTCGTGCCGGTGAAGCTCGACGTGACCGATCCGGCGGCCGTCGCGGCGGCCGCCGACGCGGCGCGCGACGTCACGCTGCTGATCAACAACGCGGGCATCGCGCGACTCGGCAGCCTGACGGACGACGGTGCGACCGACGCATTGCGCGACCACTTCGAGACCAACGTGTTCGGGATGCTGGCGATGTCGCGCGCGTTCGCGGGCATCCTCGCCGGCCATGGCGGCGGCGCGATCCTGAACATCCTGTCCGTCGCGAGCTGGGTGAACCGGCCGATCCTGTCGGGTTACGGCGTGTCGAAATCGGCCGCGTGGGCGTTGACCAACGGGCTGCGCCATTCGCTGCGCGAGCAGCGCACGCAGGTCGTCGGGCTGCATGCCGGCTTCATCGATACCGACCTGACGGCCGGCCTCGACGTGCCGAAGGCGACGCCGGCCGACGTCGTGCGCCAGGCGTATGAAGCGATCGAAGCAGGGGAAGAAGAAGTGTCGACCGACGAGTTCACGCGGCAGGTGAAGGCCACGCTGTCGTCGGGCGTCTATCTGGAAGAACCGGCGCCGCGTTGACGCCGCCGGAGTCTCGAACCCGCCTCCCGCGCCGCGTGGGCGGTACGGGCGGCGGGCCGGGCCGTCAGGCCGTGGTGTCGATGATGCCGGGGATCTTCACGTCCGGGTTCACGTCCGCGTCGTAGTCGACGCCGGCGATCTCGAAGCCGAACAGGCGCAGGAACTCGGTCTTGTAGCCGGCGAAGTCGGTCAGCTCGTACAGGTTGTCGTTCGTCACGTGGTTCCACTGCGCGACGACCTTCGCCTGCACCTGCGGATCGAGCTCCTTGTAATCCGCGCGCAGGCGGCCTTCTTCGTCGACGTGCGGCGTCGCACCGTACAGGCTGTCCTTGAACAGCCCGTACACCTGCTCGATGCAGCCTTCGTGCGTGCCGGTTTCCTTCATCGTCTTGAACAGCAGCGACAGGTACAGCGGCATCATCGGGATCGCCGAGCTTGCCTGCGTGACGACGGCCTTCAGCACCGACACGCGCGCATCGCCGCCGTGCGCGGCCAGCTTGTCGCGGATCGACAGCACCTTCTTGTCGAGATCCTTCTTCGCTTCGCCGATCGAGCCGTTCCAGTAGATGTCGTGCGTGATCTGCTCGCCGAGATACGTGAACGCGGTCGTCTTCGCGCCGTCGGCCAGCACGCCGGCTTCATCGAGCGCGTCGATCCACATCTGCCAGTCCTCGCCGCCCATCACGGCGACGGTGCCGTCGATTTCTTCCTGCGTCGCCGGTTCCAGCGTGACGTCGCGGATCACTTCCTTGTCGGTGTCGAGGCCGCGGAACGTGACCGTCTTGCCGATCGGCTTGAGCGTCGAGCTGATGGTTTCGCCCGTCTTCGGATGCGTGCGGCGCGGCGCCGCGAGGCTGTAGACGACGAGATCGACCTTGCCGAGATCCTGCTTGATGGTGTCGATCGTGACCTGCTTGACCTTGTCGGAGAATGCGTCGCCGTTGATGCTGCGCGCATAGACCCCTTTTTCGGCGGCGAATTTCTCGAACGCGGCGCTGTTGTACCAGCCGGCCGTGCCCGGCTTCGTTTCGCTGCCGGCGCGCTCGAAGAACACGCCGAGCGTGTCCGCACCCGAGCCGAAGGCGGCCGAGATCCGGGCGGCGAGGCCGTAGCCGGTCGACGCGCCGATCACGAGCACCTTTTTCGGGCCGTTGGCGATCGGGCCGTGCGAAGTCACGTAGTCGATCTGTTCCTTGACGTTGGCTTCACAGCCGACCGGATGAGTCGTCACGCAGATGAAGCCACGCACGCGCGGTTTGATGATCATGGAAACCCTCTAGTCAGAAAGGCAGAAACGGCCTGAAATCGGAAAAATCCCGCGCATTGTAATGGAAGCGGCCGATCGCGGGCGGGCGCGGCCGGAACCTGGCGGATCGTCCGGTTATTTCTCTCTTGACAGAAATAACTGAAATGCCTAAATTTCACGCCATGGAACTCACACCGATTGCCGAACGATTCATTCTCCACTGGGGCGAAATGGGCTCGCGGTGGGGCGTCAACCGCACCGTCTCGCAGATCCACGCGCTGCTGTATCTGGCCGGCCGGCCGGTCGCGGCCGACGAGATCGCCGAGACACTCAACGTCGCGCGCTCCAACGTCAGCACGAGCCTGAAGGAGCTGCAGGCATGGCGGCTCGCGAAGGTCGTGCATGTGCTGGGCGACCGCCGCGACCACTTCGAGACGTCGACCGACATCTGGGAACTGTTCAAGCTGATCGTCGAAGGGCGGCGGCAGCGCGAGATCGAGCCGACGCTCACGGTGCTGCGCGATTGCCTGACGAATCCGGAGATCGCGAACGAGAGCCGCGAGACCGAGCAGCGCATCCGCGACACGCTGCAGTTCGTCGAGACGCTCACGACCTGGTCGGACGAGATGCTGCGGCTCAAGCCCGATACGCTGATGAAGGCGCTCGGCATCGGCGCGAAGATCAGCCAGACGGTCAGGCGCAAGCCGTCGAAGTAAGCGTGACGCGCAGTGCGGGCAGGCAGCCCGCTTTTTTTGGGGTTTTTATTTCTGTCTGTACAGAAATAACTGTAAGTAGAGGATGAAAATGAACGCTGTCTTGCCGTCGACCTGCCCGCAGGGCCGCACCGGGGCGCGCCGCATGACGGTCCTCGTGTGCGGCGCGAACGGCTTCATCGGGCGGGCACTGTGCGCGCAGCTCGAAGCCGGCGGCCATCGTGTGCTGCGCGGCGTGCGGCATGCGGCCGGCCCGTGCGACGTCGCGATCGACTTCGCCGCCGACATCGATCCCGACGCGTGGCTCGCGCGGCTGAAGGGCGTCGACGTGGTGATCAATGCGGTCGGCATCCTCGCCGATCGGCGCGGCGCGACACTCGACGCCGTGCACCGTGCCGCGCCGTGCGCACTCTTTACCGCGTGCTGCCGCGCCGGCGTGCGGCGCGTGATCCAGATCTCGGCGCTCGGCGTCGAGCGCGGCGGCACGCGCTACTTCGCCAGCAAGCTTGCCGCCGACCGCTTCCTGCAGACGCTGCCGGTCGACTTCCGGATCGTGCGGCCCGCGCTCGTCTACGGCGTGGACGGCGCGTCCGCGCGGTTTTTCCGGATGCTCGCGAGCCTGCCCGTGCAGGTGTTGCCGGCGGGCGGCCGTCAGCGGCTGCGCCCCGTGCACGTCGACGATCTCGCCGAAGTCGTCGCGCGGCTCGTCGTGCAACCGGGCGATGCATCGGCGGCCGGCCGCGCGGTGATCGACGTGGTCGGCAACGACGAAGTCGAATACCGCGAGATGCTGGCCCGCTACCGTGCCGCGCTGCGATTTCCACCGGCCGCCCGCGTGACGCTGCCGGGCCCGCTGGCCGGCGCGGCGGCCGCGTTGCTCGGCACGCTGCCGGGCGCGATGTTCACGCGCGACACGTGGACGATGCTGCGTGGCGGGAACACCGGCGATTCGGCCGCCGTCACGACCATGCTCGGCCGGCCGCCGCGCGGGATCGACGGCTTCATCGGCACGGAAGCCGTTGCGCTGCGTCGCGACGCGCTGGCGATGTGGCGTCGGCCGTTGCTGCGCGGCGCGCTCGCGATCGTGTGGATCTGGACGGCCATCGCCAGCGCGTTCATCCATCCGCTGCCCGCGAGCCTCGCGCTGCTCGCGCCTGCGCACCTGACGGGGCTGCCCGCGCTGATCGCGTTGTACGCGGCCAGCGCGCTGGACTTCGCGTTCGGCATCGCGACCGTCGTCGCACCTTCTCGGCGCCTGTGGGCTGCGCAGGCGACGCTGATCGTCGCGTACTCGGCCGTCATCGCGGTCACGATGCCGGCGCTGCTCGCCGAGCCGTTCGGCCCCGTGCTCAAGAACGCGCCGATTCTCGCGATCCTGTTGATCCTTTTTTCAGAAGAAGAACAAGCATGAATACCTATCTCGTCATCAAGGCGCTTCACATCCTGTCCTCCGTGCTGCTGGTCGGCACCGGCTTCGGCACCGCGTTCTACCTGTTCTTCGCGAACCGCACGCAGTCGGTGCCTGCGATCGCGGCCGTGTCGCGCCTCGTGGTGCGCGCGGACTGGTGGTTCACGACGCCGGCCGTGATCTTCCAGCCGGCATCGGGGCTCTGGCTCGCGCACACCGCCGGCTGGCCGTGGCATACGCCGTGGCTGCTCGCGTCGATCGTGCTGTATGCGATCGCCGGTGCGTGCTGGCTGCCGGTCGTGTGGCTGCAGCTAGAACTTGCATCGATGGCGAAGCTCGCCCATGCGAACGGCGACGCCGCATTGCCGGAGCGCTACTGGCGCTATGCGAAGCGCTGGGAACTGCTCGGCTACCCGGCATTCTTCGCGATGCTGTCCGTCTACTTCCTGATGGTGCTCAAGCCGATGTAAGCACGTGGCCGCCGCCGCACGGGAGCGGCGGTACGGCGTGCGGGAAAGCAGTCGATCGATTCACGATGCACGCAAGAACAAGAAGGAATGCGAATCATGGAATCAAGTGAACTGGTGCTGTACTTCGACGGACGATGTCCGTTATGTGTCGCGCAGATACGGCGTCTCGGTGCCCGCGACGCGCAGCAGCGGCTGGCTTTCGTCGATATCGCCGGGCCGGGCTTCGACCCGGCGCCGCTGGGCGTCGGCCTGCCCGCGCTGAATCGCGAGCTTCATGCGCGTCTGCCGGACGGACGCATGCTGACCGGTGTGGACGGCATCCTCGCCGCCCATGTGCTGACCGGGCGCGGCTGGCTCGTCCGGCTGCTTCGCGTGCCGGTCGTGCGCGGTGTGCTGGCACCGCTGTATCGCCGCTTCGCGCGCAACCGGCACGCCGTTTCGCGCTGGCTCGGTTATCGCGCCGAAGCGGCGTGCGACGGGCCGGCGTGCGGTAGCGACCGTGCCGCCGAACCCGCCGAACCCGCGGCCGATCGTCCCGCGCGCGATGACATGCGCCGCATCGTGGTGACCTGGATGTACGGCGCGGCGCTTGCCCACCTGCTCGTCGGCATCGCCGTTCCGTGGGTGGCCGGCACGCCGTGGCTCGACGCGTATCACCGCGTCATCGAGCTGCATTTCTGGGCGGGTACGGCGCCTGGCCCGGCGCGCGCGCAGCAGGTCTGGTGGATGTCGCTGATCGGCGCGACGGTGCAATGCGCGTCGGTCTGGATGCTGGCGCTCGTCCACCTCGGCAACCGGCTGCGCCGACGGGAGGTGTGGGGGTGGCTGCTGGCCGGCCTGTCGATCTGGGCGCCGCAGGACATGCTGTTTTCATTGCAGGCCCGAGTATCGGGCCACGTGGCGATCGACGCGGCGGCACTCGTTGCAATGGTGCCGCCGCTTGTGTGGCTGTGGAGGAGGGATACCCCATGAACACCTTGCCTGCTTACGACTGGGCGCTCAACCTGCTGATCGTGCAGGGCGCAATGGGCGCATTCGATACGCTCTATCACCACGAGCTCACGCAGGATCTGCCGCACAGCCCGCGCGCGCGGCTCGAGCTGGGGATTCACGCGGTGCGCTCCGTGCTTTACGGTCTCGTGTTCGCGTCGATCGCGAACGTCGCCTTTCACGGCGCGTGGGTCGCGGCCCTCGCGGCGGTGGTGGTCGTCGAGGTGGTGCTGACGTTGTGGGATTTCGTCGTCGAGGACCAGAGTCGCAAGCTGCCGGCGACCGAGCGCGTGCTGCACACGCTGCTGGCCGTCAACGGCGGCGCGCTGTTCGGGATGATCGCGATGCAGCTGGCCGTCTGGGCGCACGAGCCGACCGCGCTTCAAGTACTCGACCTCGGCTGGCGCGGCGGGTTGCTGAGCGTGTTTGCCGTCGGCGTGACGGTATCGGGCATCCGCGACGGAATCGCGGCCTGCCGGATCGCGCAACGCGCGCCGGCCGCCAATCCGTTCGCGGGGCAGCCGCCGGGGAACGTGCTCGTCACGGGCGGCACCGGCTTCATCGGCGAAACCCTCGTGAACCATCTGCTCGATGCGGGCCATACGGTCACGTTGCTGGCGCGCGACCCGCTGCGCGCGGCCTACTCGTTTCAGGGCCGTGTGCGCAGCGTGACGTCCGCCGGGCAACTGCAGCCGCACGAGCGTTTCGACACGGTCATCAACCTCGCGGGGGCGCCGGTGCTGGGCGCGCGCTGGAGCAAGCGCCGGCAGGCGGTGCTGCTCGCCAGCCGCGTCGGCGTCACGGAATCGCTGATGCGCTGGGTCGAGACCGCCGAGGTCAAGCCCTGCACGTGGATCCAGGCGTCGGCGATCGGCTACTACGGCGTGCGTCCTGCCGACGAGCGGCTCGACGAGCGCAGCAGCGCCGGCAGCGGCTTCATGTCCGGGCTGTGCCGGCAGTGGGAGCTTGCCGCGCAGCCGCTCGAGCGCCACGGCGTGCGCACGGTGGTGCTGCGGTTGGGCGTCGTGTTCGGCCCCGGCGGCGCGTTGCGCCCGATGCTGCTGCCGCACTACTTCGGGATGGGCGGGCGATTCGGCGACGGCACGCAGGTGATGAGCTGGATACACCGGGACGACGTGCTGCGGATCATTGCACGCGTGATGTCGAACGCGGGCATGCACGGCGTCTACAACGCGGTCGCACCCGCGCCGTTGACCCAGCGCGAGTTCGTGCAGGTCGTGTCGAAGGTGTTGCGTCGCCCGGCCTGGCTGCACGTGCCGGCCGCGCCGCTGCGCGTCGCGATGGGCGAGATGGCCGAGCTGCTGCTGGACGGGCAGCGGGTGATGCCGGCGCGGCTGCATCAGGACGGATTCATGTTCCGGTTCCCGACGGCCGAGCACGCGCTGCGTGACCTGACGAACCGGCCGCATGGAGATTTCGCGCACGCGGCCTGCCGTTTGCCTCGCGGTCGTGTTTGACCGCTCTGCCCGTGCCCCGAAGGAAGTTCCCCAGGGGAAAAGGACGAGGGTTCCCGGAGCAAACCTGCTAAATTCGGCGTGAATGCGTTCGTGGCGCGTCGTGCGCCCCGAACGCTCCGCATCCGACCTCACAAGGAGACTGCATGCTGCACATCCTCGGCAAGATTCCGTCCATCAACGTCCGCAAGGTGCTGTGGCTGTGCACCGAACTGAACCTGCCGTTCGAACAGGAAGACTGGGGCGCGGGCTTTCGCACGACCAACGATCCGGCCTATCTCGCGCTGAACCCGAACGCGCTCGTGCCCGTCATCAAGGACGACGATTTCGTGCTCTGGGAATCGAACACGATCATCCGCTACCTCGCGAACCGTTACGGCGGCGACGCGCTGTATCCGGCCGAGCCGCAGGCGCGTGCGCGGGTCGACCAATGGATCGACTGGCAGGGCGCGGACCTGAACCGCTCGTGGGTCGGCGCGTTCCTCGGCCTCGTGCGGAAATCGCCCGATCACCAGGATCCGGCCGGCATCGCGCAGTCGATCGCAGGCTGGACGAAGCACATGCAGGTGCTGAACGCGCAGCTCGAAAAGACGGGCGCGTACGTGGCCGGCGATACGTTCACGCTCGCGGACATTCCGATCGGCCTGTCGGTCAACCGCTGGTTCGGCACGCCGTTCGAGCATCCGGAATTGCCGGCGGTGTCGCGCTATATCGAACGTCTCGCGACGCGCGAAGGCTTCAAGCAATACGCGGGCAGCGCGAATCCGTAAGGCCGGGCCGGCAGGGTGTGAAGCGGCCGTGTTGCAATCGCTGCCGCTTCACGCCTGATTCATCGATCCACGTACCCGTCGTCACGCGCCGGGCGCCGGCACCGCGTCGAGCACGCGCGCAAGAAACGCCTCGTGGTTCCACGCGGATTCCGGCCGCGACAGCCCGAGCCGCACGACCACCAGTTGACGGCTCGGCACCACGCTCACGAACTGGCCTTCATGGCCGACCGCATGAAACGCGTCGGCCGGCATCGCGACCGCGTGCGGATCGCGATCGTTGAACGGCTCCGGCACCTTGACCCACAGCTGCGCGCCGTATTCCTGGCGCGACGACTGCGGCGTCGCGCGCGTCAGGTAGCGTACCCAGCCGTCCGGCAGCCGCCGCTGCCCGTCCCACACGCCGTCCTGCAGCAGAAGCTGCCCGAAGCGCGCCCAGTCGCGTGCGCTCGCATACATGTACGACGCACTGACGAATGTGCCCGACACATCGGGCTCGAACACCGCGCTGCGCATGCCGAGCGGCGCGAACAGCGCGCGACGCGGAAACGCGAGGTAGTCGTCCTCGCCGCCGCCCAGCGCTTCGCGCATCACGCGCGCGACGATCGCGCTCGTCCCGCTTGAGTAAGACCACTGCGTGCCGGGTGTCGCCGCGAGCGGCTTCGCCGATGCGAACCGCGCGGTATCGGGCTGCGTGAACAGCATCAACGCGACGTCGGACAGCGGGTCGTCGTAGTCCTCGTTGAATTGCAGGCCGCTCGTCATCCGCAGCAGCTCGTCGAGCGTGATGGCCGCGCGCGGATCGCCGCTGCCGCGCCATTCGGGCAGCAGCGCCGACGTATCGGGCGACAGCTTGTGTTGCGCGACGAGCGCGCCGACCAGCGCGGCCGTCACGGTCTTCGTCATCGACCAGCCGGGCAGCGGCGTGTCGGCCGTGAAGCCGGGTGCATAGCGTTCGGCGATCACCTGGCCGCGCCACATCACGACGACCGCGCGCGTGCGTCGCGGTCGTGCCGGATCGGGCTCGTCGAACGCGCGGTCGAGCGCGGTCTGCAGTTTCCGTGCGTCGATGCCGGCCGGCGGCGTGGCCGGCGTGGCCGGCGCGGCTGGTGCGGGCTGCGCGGGCGGTGGATCGGGCAGGGGCGGCAGCGCGGCCGGCAACGCGGCGGGCGACGGCCCGATCGCGAGCGTGCAGCCGAGCCCGGGCCGGAAGTCGGCTTCGCGCCGGGCGAAGCCGGCGAAGGTCGCCACGGCGCGATGATGGTCGGGATCGATCGACGGGCGGACCAGTTTCAGCAGCGGATGCACGCCGGCCATGATGTCGACGTCGATCACGGACGCGGCAGGGCGGCCCGATACGTACACGCCGGAACACAGCGCCTTCGCCGCATAACCGGTCGCGACCGGCGCGAGCCGGGACAGCATGTAGCCCGTGTAGCCGATCGCGGCGACGGCCACGAGCGCGACGCCGCGCAGGATCGGCTTCTTGAAGGGGATCGTCATGCGCGGGTGTCCTCGGTTGTCTGAAGGCGGAACACGAACCGGCAGTGTCGCAGGTTCGGGCCGGCGGTGGCAATCGCGAGGGGCGGCGATGCCGGGCAGCGTCGACAGCGCGCAGATTGCCGGGCATGTGCGAACCGTGTGTGTCGATCGCGGATGTCGAACGGGCCGCGCGCGGCCCGTTCAAGCGACGCATCACTGCGTGTTGTTGTCGTCGGAGCGCAGGGTCCGGACCGTCGCGGTATTCGTGTTGTCGTCGACGGCCGCGAATTGCCGCTGGTCTTTGCTGCCGTGCCCGAACGCCAGGCCGAACGCGACCCCTGGAACGGTGTCGACCTGCATTTGTGCGACGAAGCGCCCGTCCACCGTGAATTCGACGATCTCGCTCGGCTGCTGCGGGGCGGCGTTGACCGCGTCGCCGTTCGCGGTCACGAGATGCCCGTTCGGTGCGAGCGCCAGCGTGAGCGGGCCTGACAAGTTGAAATCCGACCCGTCGCCGGCCGATAATCGTCGGGCATTGCACTCCCGCTTTACCGCTTTCCCAGTCCAACCGATATCGGAAACCGACATGCCCTACGACAACAACAACCCGTTCGCCAGAATCCTGCGTGGCGAACTGCCGTGCGTGAAGGTCGCGGAAGACGACACGACGCTCGCGATCATGGATCTGATGCCGCAGGCCGACGGCCACGTGCTCGTGATCCCGAAGGAGCCGGCCGCGCAGATCTTCGACTTGTCCGGCGATGCAGCCGCGGCCGGCATCCGCATGACGCAGCGCGTCGCGGCGGCGGTGCGCGCGGCGCTCGAGCCGGACGGCGTGTTCATCGGCCAGTTCAACGGCGCGGCAGCCGGCCAGACGGTTCCGCACGTGCACTTCCACGTGATCCCGCGCTGGGAGGGCGCCGAGCTGCGGATGCACGCGCGCGAGATCGCCGACGCGGCGACGCTCGAAGCGCTCGCGCAGCGCATTCGCGCGCGCTTCGTGTAACGCGTCGATTGCACGCGGCACGGCGCGCCGCGGCACACCGGCCGGCCGCCGCGCCATCGCCTGTTTCAGCGGTCATGCGAGGTAACACGTGTAACCGGCGGCGAAACTCGTCCCGGCCGACCCGGCGCTAGACTCGGCGCATTGCTTCATCGAGCGACAGGAAGGGCGGATCGTCTCTTCGTGCCGGCCGCCGCACCTTGCGGCGGCGCGGCGTTCGCGAGGTGCCATTCGTCTTTCGCGCCGGGAATCGAGCCATGTCCAGACTTCTCATCACGCTTGCCCTGATCGGCGGCCTGTCCGGCTGCTACGTCGCGCCGCCGTACGGCTACGCGCCCGCGCCGGTCTACTACGGTTATGCGCCGGCGTATTACGCGCCGCCTGTCAGCGTCGGGATCGGCGGCCACTTCCGCATCCGCTGATCCGGCACCGGGCGCGGGCTCTGGCCGCCCCGGCCAGGGTCATGGCGTTGTGCCGGACGATGCGCGCGGATTCGCGCGCCGCATCACGGCGGTGCGCTGCGCGGCGTGCGCGCGGTTCCTATACTTCACAGGAAAGCGCACTCCGGCGAGGCAGTCATGACAGTCACCCGCAAGGTCGCCGCCCTGTCGGGCATCTCCACGCTCGTTTATCTCGGGCTCGCGGTGCTCGGCAGCGGCGGGTTCGCGGCCTTCTTCTCGCATCCGCCGCTGACCGTCGTCGTCGTCGCGACACTCGCGATGGCCGTCGCGGCGATGTTCACCGAAGGCAACCTGAGCAGCGGCGAGCGCGAGAACCGCGACAACCGCTGGGTGCTCGCGGCGTTCGCGGTGAGCGGGTTCCTGCTGGCCTACCTGCCCGCGCTGACCGACCGGCTCGACTTCTGGACCTTCGGCGGCGACGCGGTGCGCTGGGCCGGCGTTGCGCTCTACATCGCGGGCGGCGTGCTGCGCATCTGGCCCGTGTTCGTGCTCGGCAAGCGCTTCAGCGGGCTTGTCGCGATCCAGCCGGGCCATACGCTCGTGACCGACGGCATCTACCGCCGCATCCGCAATCCGAGCTATCTCGGCCTGCTCGTCAATTCGGTCGGCTGGGCGCTCGCGTTCCGCTCGGGTGTCGGCGTGCTGCTGGTCGCGTTGACGATGATCCCGCTCGTCGCGCGTATCCGCTCCGAAGAGGCGCTGCTGCGTGCGCAATTCGGTGCCGAGTACGACGCGTATTGCGCGCGAACCTGGCGGCTGCTGCCCGGCGTGTACTGACCCCCTTCATTTTTCCCAGATGGTCGTTTCCGGGCCCGCTCACGACACGTGCCCGATGTGTTGCCACGTGTGTCGCAAACGTGCGACGCCCCGCATGGGCGACCCGTCGTCGCGCAGGGCCGGAACCTCGGCAGAGCCAATGCCGGCGCGGGTTTGCGGGCATTCTGGTGCGGGCGTTCGGGGGCGCCTGTTCGTAAACAACTTGTTACCAGAATGTCGACGGCAAGGATGCGGGACCGGTGCTATTCTTCGCCGCAAGCTCATTGAAATGAATTGGTCCGCGGTTCGGCACAATGCCGGATCCGACGTCGATCGATTCAGATCGTCGTACCGAGCGGACCTTCGATAACCAGATTGCGAACAAGGAAGAATACGGGAATGTGGAAGAAAATCGCCCCCGCTCTCGTCGTCGCCGCGCTGACCGGCGCGACTGCGCTGCCGGCCCTGGCAGGTGACATGAACAACGCGCTTGGCGGCGCGCTCGGCGGGGTAGCCGGCGCAGCGGTCGGCGGTGCGCTCGGCGGCAGCACGGGCTCGGTGATCGGCGGCGCCATCGGCGGCGGCGCGGGCGGCGCGGTGACGTCGAACCGTCGCGAGCGCACCGGCGCGATCATCGGCGGCGCCCTCGGCGGCGGCGCAGGCACCGCGGCAGGCAACGCGATGGGCGGCCGCACGGGCGGCCTGCTGGGTGCGGCGGTCGGCGGCGGCGCCGGCGCGGCGCTCGGCGGCAACATGTCGCGCAGCTCGTACGAGCGCGATCATGGCGATCGTGGCTATCGCCACCGCAAGCATCGTCACCACCGCGACTGGGACTGATCGCCGCTCGCGCGGCACGGTGCGCGAACCGCGCACCGGCGCGTAGACGGCGTCGGCTTCCGACGCGAGATTCGGCCCGGCGGCCTGCCGGGCCGCCATCGCCGGCCAGACCGGCGAACACTTTCCGGCTTCACCAGCCGCGGCCGGATGCCCGATCGATGGGCCGACCAGTTTCCCCTCCTCGCAGCATTTCCCCGTTTTCCGGCTACACCGCCTCTCGCGACGGAATGCGTCCGCGCAGCGTCGACATCCTTGGCGTTCCGTTCGACCCCCGTTCTGCCCCGTTCTGCCCCGTTGCCCCG
This sequence comes from Burkholderia reimsis, assembly GCF_003294055.1. Lineage (NCBI taxonomy): Bacteria > Pseudomonadati > Pseudomonadota > Betaproteobacteria > Burkholderiales > Burkholderiaceae > Burkholderia > Burkholderia reimsis. Next base: position 170,838 of record NZ_QMFZ01000009.1, on the reverse strand, counting down.
TTCCGGTCCGACGACGGCTCATGATCGGTGCGGAGCGGCTCGCAGCCTTGCACGCTTCGGCGCACGCCAATCTGCGTAACCGGATGTATCGCGACCCGCGTGCGCGACCGGCGTGACCGCAGTTGCATACCCGCGCCTCCAGCGCCGCCGACGTGCGTTCGCACGGCCCCGCCCGTCAGGATTTCCCGGATAGCCAGACCGTCGCGCCGCGCTCCGTCACCGCGTATCGCGGGTGCCGGCAGGTAGTGGGAAATCGAATGGAATCCATCGCAACATTTAATTGGTCGATTGCGAACGACTTCGCTATCGTCGGCGATGCTCGCGTACGGCGTCGAACCGTGCCGCCGGCCGCGCCTCGCCGCATGAACGCGAGCGCCACGGCCCGGCCGCCGGCCCCACAAGCATGGGCCGCTGCGTCCGATGAACCGGACGAACCCGTCGCGAAGCCTGGCCGACCGAACGAAGGCGCGTGCGCCTTCAAGCCACCCCGGCAACGATGTCCCGCCGCCGCATGCGCGCCCCACGCGCATGCGTGTCGCCGATGCCGTTGGCGCCCGGGGCCGGACCAACCCATTGCCTGGATGCACTATGTCTAAGACAACGTATTACGCGCCGCACGGCGGCCACCCGCCGCAGACCGATCTGCTGACCGATCGCGCGATGTTCACCGAGGCGTACGCGGTGATCCCGAAGGGTGTGATGCGCGACATCGTCACGAGCTGGCTGCCGTTCTGGACGAACACGCGCCTGTGGGTGATCGCCCGCCCGCTGTCGGGTTTCGCGGAAACCTTCTCGCAGTACATCGTCGAAGTGAACCCGGGCGGCGGCAGCGACAAGCCCGAGCAGGACAAGAACGCCGAAGCCGTGCTGTTCGTCGTCGAAGGCGAAGCCGAGCTGACGCTGCAGGGCACGAAGCACGTGCTGAAGCCGGGCGGCTACGCGTTCATTCCGCCGGGCGCCGACTGGACGCTGTACAACGTCAGCGATGCCGCGGTGCGTTTCCACTGGGTGCGCAAGCATTACCAGGCCGTCGACGGCATTCCGCTGCCGGAAGCATTCGTGACCAACGAGCAGGACGTCGAGCCGATCCCGATGCCGGGTACCAACGGCGCATGGGTGACGACGCGCTTCGTCGACATGAGCGACATGCGCCACGACATGCACGTGAACATCGTGACGTTCGAACCGGGCGGCGTGATTCCGTTCGCTGAAACGCACGTGATGGAGCACGGGCTGTACGTGCTCGAAGGCAAGGCCGTCTATCGCCTGAACCAGGACTGGGTCGAGGTCGAAGCGGGCGATTTCATGTGGCTGCGCGCGTTCTGCCCGCAGGCATGCTATTCGGGCGGCCCTGGCCGCTTCCGCTACCTGCTGTACAAAGACGTGAACCGTCACATGAACCTGACGCTGAATCCGGCGCGCTGAAGCGCCGCGCAAGTCGGACAAGAAAGGCCGCCGGTGGAAGCCGGCGGTTTTTTTTCGCGCGCTTCGTGGGGCGGAACGTCAGCGGAGAAGCTGTACCACAACCCGAATCCGAACCCGCACCGTGCGAAGGCGTCGCGCGCGATCTTCGAAGAGACATGAGGCCGCAAGCGCCAGGAGGCCTGAAATTGCGCCTGTTGGGGATACGGTAACGACTCGTATGCGAGTACGCGTCACCCAACGCTGTCAGGGCACCAACGGCCAGCGCATTGCCGTATACGCCGCTGGCGGAACGTCGGCGAACGGCTGCAATGGATCGGGAACCGGTCGTGACACATCGAGTCCGGCACGAGCGGCACGGTATGCGGATTCGTCGATCCGACGTATTGGCAGTGTCACAACCGCATACGCTCAATGCGAGGAGGGCGGCACCGCGAAACCGGATACCCATGCCGACCGCGAAGTGGCTCATGAGACCGTGATGGCGAGCTCCTCCGCATACGCATTCAACTGGTCACCTACCCGCACCTTCAGTACATCGATGAACCGCTTGATTTTCGCGTCGACGAACTGACGGGACGAATACATCGCATACACGTTGCGCTGAGCGGTGTGGAATTGAGGCAGGACACGAACGAGCGATCCTTTACGCAAATCGTCGATTGCCGAGAATGCGGCGATCAGCCCGATTCCGGCGCCTTCCTGCAGCACAGTGGACATGGCATCCATGTCGTTGACACCGAAGTACGATCCCGTCGGACGATACACCGCGTCACCGGCCCTGCCTTGCAGATGCCACTCGTCGGGTGCGTAATCGACCGTGCTGAGGAGCACACACGTGTGATCGGCGAGATCTTCCACGCATTCGGGAGCCGGATGCCGTGCCAGATAATCGGGCGATGCCGCCAGAACGCAGTGGCTTGCACCGATCTTCTGGCTCACATACGCCGAGTCCGGCAGGGTGCGCGCAATCACGATCGCCACGTCGAGCTGCTCTTCCAGCAGATTCGGCATTCGCTGCGACAGCATGAGATCGACCGATACTTCCGGGTATGCGCTTCGATAGGCCAGCACGGCTTGCGAAACCAGTCGACGACCCAATCCGGGAACCGCGTGCACGCGTAATACACCGCGCGGCTCCAGGAGCGCATCGCGGGCTTCCGCTTCTGCCCGCTCGATGTCCGACAGGATCGCAACGCTGCGCTCGTAAAAACGTCGCCCCGCATCGGTGACCACGAGCCGTCGCGTCGAGCGCTGCAGCAACCGCGTATTGAGATTGTCCTCGAGTACCGAGACCGCTCGGGAAATGTTGCCGACCGTCGTATCGAGGTGGTTTGCGACAGCCGTGAAACTGCCCATCTCGACCACTTTCGCAAACACCGACATGGTGTGAACCTTGTCCATTACGCACCCTGGTTTTGAATTTTTCGTCGAATCGCTGCGTTTCGGCCCGCGCGAGCCAGTGATCATAGAGCGCGTGCCTGTTCCATGCAGTCAGCGCGCAAGAGCGTGTCGTTTTTGCGCATCCTTTCAATATGCCTTCATGCCGGCAGGGGATTTTCTCTCCCGAGACAAGATTCATTCTTTCCGGCCCCTCTAAGTTGCCGCCGGCTTCACCCCTAGACTGGGTCCCGAAGTCAGGCAGTCAGAACACGGACGTTTGAAACCCGAGCTCGGCCCGACACGGCGTGGCGCGGTTCCCCTATCCGGCTCGCGGCGAACACATATTGAATCGTATTCCTAACCATAGAAGGCAATGCCATGGACATCAGTTACGACGCACTTCACCTTTTCATCAACGGCGAATGGATCGGCGCGAGCGAACGCGAAACGGCGCCGGTGATCAATCCCGCCACGCAAATCGAGATCGGGCGCGTGCCGCTGGCGACGGCAGCCGACCTGGATCGCGCCCTGCAGGTCGCCGCGCAGGCGTTCGACGTCTGGCGCAACACCGTGCCGGCCGAACGCGCGCGCATTCTCAAGCGCGGGGCGGAGCTGATGCGCGAGCGCGCCGAGCACATCGCGACCGTCATGACGCTCGAGGAAGGCAAACCGCTGGCGGAAAGCCGCGACGAAGTCCTGCGGGCCGCCGACTATTTCGAATGGTTCGCCGAAGAGGCGCGTCGTATCGACGGCCGCGTGGTGCCGTCCAACCGTCCGGGTGTGCAACAGCTCGTGAAGAAACAGGCGATCGGGCCTGTCGCCGCCTTCACGCCGTGGAATTTTCCGGCGATTACCCCGGCGCGCAAGCTGTCCGCCGCACTCGCCGCCGGGTGCAGCGTCATCATCAAACCCGGCGAGGAAAGCCCCGCAACGGCGCTCGCGCTGGCACGCGCACTGGACGACGCCGGTTTGCCGAAGGGCGTGCTTCAAGTCGTGTTCGGCGTGCCCGACGAGGTGTCGAAGCACCTGATCGCTTCCCCGGTCATCCGGAAGGTGACGTTCACGGGCTCGGTGCCGATCGGCCGTCTGCTGTCGGCGCGCGCAGCCGAAGGCGTCAAACCCATCACGCTGGAGCTGGGCGGCCACGGGCCCGTCCTCGTATTCAACGATGCGGATGTCGAGAGGGCCGCGGTCGAAGGCGCGGCGAACCGCTTTCGCGGGACGGGCCAGATCTGCATCTCGTCGACGCGCTTCCTGATCCAGCGCGAAGTCTACGACGCGTTCGTCGGGCACTTCGTGCGTGCCGCCAACGCGCTCAAGGTCGGGAACGGCATGGATGCGGGCACGCAGGTCGGGCCGCTGGCCAATCCGCGCCAGCTCGCCAAGATGGAGGAACTCATCGCCGATGCGGTGGAACGTGGCGCAACGGTTCTCGCCGGCGGAAAGCGCATCGACGGCGAAGGGTACTTCTTCGAGCCCACGGTGCTGGCCGACGTACCGAAGGACGCGCGCGTGATGCACGAAGAGCCGTTCGGCCCGATCGCGGTGCTGATGCGCTTCGATGCGCTCGCCGACGGGCTCGCCGAAGCGAACCGGTTGCCGTACGGGCTCTCCGCCTATGCGTTCACGAGCAGTGCGCGCACGGCCATCGATGTGGCAGACGGTCTCGAAGCCGGCATGATCGGCATCAACCAGTACCGCATCGTCTCGACCGAACTCCCGTTTGGCGGCATGAAGGAAAGCGGCCATGGTTCGGAAGGCGGCGCCGAGGGCATCGAGTATTACCTGACACGCAAATTCATCAGCCAGGTTTAAAGGGAGCACCGACATGTCTCACGCAGATTTCAGCAGCCCGCGGGAAGCCGCACGCGCCTTTACGCCGACGCTCTCGGCATTCGTCGACGACACGCTCTATCCGCGCATCTGGAACGACCCGGCGCTGTCGCCGCGCGACCGCAGCCTCGTGACCGTCGCCGCGCTGATCGCGGGCGGCCATCTCGACGAGTTGCCGGCGCACCTGCGTCGTGCCGTGACGAACGGTGTCACGCGGGAAGAGCTGTCGGCGGCCATCACTCACCTCGCGTTCTATGCGGGGTTTCCCGCGGCGATCTCGGCATCCGCCGCGGCGCAGGCAACGCTTGGCGCGCAACCTCGGTCCGACGATGTCGCCGGCCATTCATCCACGACGCAGGAAGGTGTGAAATGAAAGCCATCACGTTCAGCGAATTCGGCGAGGCCGAGGTTCTCCAGCTCGCCGAGGTCCAGGCTCCCGAAGTTCGTCCCGACGATCTGCTGGTGCGCGTCCATGCCGCAGGCGTGAATCGCGCGGATCTTACGCATCGGCGAGGAGGATACGGCCGGCCGAACTTCGGCGACTCGACGATCATGGGGCTCGAAATCGCCGGCGAGGTGATCGAGACCGGACCTTCCGTTCAGGGTTACAAGGTCGGCGATCGTGTCATGGGCGTAGTGGGCGGCGGGGCCTATGCAGAACTGGCGCGCATCGACTGGAGAATGGCGATGCCCATTCCCGCAACGATCGACTACGTGCACGCGGCGGCGATACCGGAAGTCTTCGTCACTGCGCACGAAGCGTTGTTGCATCTTGGCCGGTTGCAGCATGGCGATTCGGTGCTGGTTCACGCGGCGGCGGGCGGAGTGGGTTCCGCGGCAGTCCAGCTGGCCTACGCAACCGGCGCGACGATATTCGCGACCGCCGAAGCTTCGAAGCTGGAACGGATCGTTCAACTGGGTGTGGACCATGCGATCGACTACAAGACGCAGGACTTCGCGGAAGTCATCGCCGACAAGACAGACAAGCGCGGTGTCGACGTGGTTATCGACTTCGTCGGTGCACCGTATTTCGCGCGGAACATCGCATCGCTCGCAAACGGAGGACGGCTGGTGCAGGTCGGCATTCTGGGTGGGGGCGGTGACGTGAGCGTGGGCCTCGAGCAGATCCTGTACCGTCATCTGCAAATCATCGGCACGGTGATGAAGTCGCGCGACCAGCGCGAGAAACACGCGATGGTCCGGCGGTTTCGTGAACATTGGCTGGACCGCTTTGCGGGAGGGGCGGGCCTGGAACCGGTCGTCGACAGCGTGTTTCCTCTCGCCGATGCCGCGGCTGCCCATCGACGGATGGAGTCGGCCGTGAACGTCGGAAAGATCATCCTGACGATGGGCGAAAACGCCTGACGTGGCGTTTGCTCATGTCGGATGCCGGTGCATGAAGCTGTTGGGCAGGTGAGCGGATCGAAGCGACCACCCGGCCGGCTTGCGTGATCGACATTCGTCGCAACTCTTGCAACGACCCTTCGTCGCCGCCAAGCGGTCGTTCGCAGGACGTGCGATGAAGTGGAACGCCGCGGGCTAGTCGCGGCACATGCAAAGCTCGAACTCGTGTCCGTCGGGGCTGCTCAATACAATGCTTTTCATGGACTCGATCTTCAATCCGTCCATCACGATGGAGGCTCCGTTTTCTGTTGCCCGCTTCACGAATTCGTGAAGCGCCTTTTCTTCGAACTCAAAGACAGGGACGGAGCCGCTACCTTTTATCTCGTCTCCGAAATCGTTTAACAAAAGGCCCAGTCTGTTTGTGCCGATCATGAATTCGGTCCACTTGCCGGACCGCTTGAGCGGTGCGTATCCAAGTAGCCGCTCCCAGAAAGAAGTGGACGTCTCCATATCACTCACCTTCAAATAAACGGTCCGAAGTTTCATGACGTGTCCCGGAAATGGATGCGAATCGAATGTATCAGACGCCAAAATAATTGGTTCACGGCAGCGTCGGCCTGGCTCATGCAGTGATTGACGCTCGAGCATGATGCACCGGGCGCGACCGTCCATCAGCGGGCGTGCGTTACCGGCCCCGTTTTCATGGCCGGTGCGTACCGCTACAGACCGAGCGCGATTGCCGCGAGTTGCGCAACCTGCAACCGCGTGTCGGGCGGCAGGTCATCCTCCATCAGCCACACGGCCGACAGGCCCGCCCACGCGAGAATCCACTTCAGCAGCCGACGGCGATCGAGTCGCGCGGCATCGGCCACGCACACGACGCGTTGCGTGAAGCGCGCCGGATCGGCCGCGATCTCGTGCGCGGGATTGCAGAACAGGTTCGCGTAGTCGAACGCACGATCGCCGCGCAACCCTTTCGGGTCGATCGCGAGCCAGCCGCGATCGCCGAAATGAAGAATGTTGTCGTGATGGATGTCGCCGTGCAGGACGACTTCGTCGACGGGCGGCCCGGCCAGCAGCTCGCGCGCGATCGTTGCCGAGCGATGCAGCACGTCGTTGCCGACGTCATCCGACAGCAGCGAACGGAACCAGTCGCGCAACGGCACGACCGAAACCGGCTCCGGCGCGCGATGCGCGTGCAGCCGGGCGACGACGCCGCATGCGATGCGCATCGTGTCGTCGTCGTGACCCGATGCGGACAATTGGGCCAGCGACGGCGCGGGCTGCGCGCGCTCGAGCAGGATCGCGTCGCTGTCGTGCCGCCACACCTGCGCCGCGCCGTGCCCGTTCCACCACGTCATCAGCGCGTTGCCGCGGCGCTCTTCGTCGCAGGTGGCGACCTTCAGCATCGCAGGCCGCGCCTGCCAGAGAACGGGCAACAGGCCGCCGCTCGCGGTCAGGATCGGGCCGCCGTCGGGTACGAGGCCCCACAGGGCGAGGTATCGATCGAACATCCCACGATGCTACAGGCGAAACGGATCGCGCGCAGCGTGGTTTTCCCGGCCGTGTTTGACGTGCCCGCATGATCGACGTGAGCGGCCCGACGCACTTTCCTAAATAAAATTTAGCCTGCCAAACTTTGGCTAAAGAATGTTCCGGTTTCGCGCGATCCCTTCGACAATGCGCGCCTTTCGTGACCGGTCGGTGCATATCGCGCGCCGGCCGTCGCAGCATCGAAGAAGGAGCCCGACATGACCGACCACACCGCATCCCCTCCGCCGCCCGTGCCGCCGCCGCGCCGCCGTCGTGCATGGCGCACGCTCGCGGGCGCGCTGCTCGGCCTGACGCTCGCGTGCGCGGGCATCGGCGCATGGACGATCCATCGCATCTGGACGCAGCTGCCGTCCGTCGAGCACCTCGCCGTCTATCGTCCCGCGCTGCCGCTGCGGATCTTCTCGCGCGACGGCGACCTGCTCGCCGAATACGGCGTCGAGCGGCGCGAGTTCGTGCCGCTCGAACGCATCCCGCCGCTGATGCGGCACGCGCTGCTCGCGGCCGAGGATGCGAAGTTCTATCAGCACGGCGCGGTGGATGTCGGCGGCCTCGCGCGCGCGACGTTCGCGAACGTCGTGACGGGGCAGCCGGGGCAGGGCGGCAGCACGATTACGATGCAGGTCGCGCGCAACTTCTACCTGACGCGCGACAAGGTGCTGAGCCGCAAGCTCGCCGAGATCCTGATGGCGGCCAAGCTCGAACGCGAATACAGCAAGGACAAGCTGCTCGAGCTGTACATGAACGAGATCTACCTGGGTGAGCGTGCATACGGTTTCGCGGCGGCGGCGAACGTGTATTTCGGCAAGCCGCTCGACGCGCTGAACGCGGGCGAGGCGGCCGTGCTCGCGGGGCTGCCGAAGGCGCCGTCCGCGTTCAACCCGGTCGTCAATCCGGCGCGCGCGACCGCGCGGCGCAACTACGTGCTCGGGCGGATGCATGCACTCGGCCAGCTCGACGACGCGACGTACCGTGCGGCCGTCGACGCGCCGATCGCGCTGGCGACCACGCCGCCGCCCGGGATCGTCGCCGCGCCGTACGTCGCCGAGCGCGCGCGCCGGATGATGGTCGAGCGTTTTCACGACGACGCCTATACGCTCGGCCTCGACGTGACGACGACGATCTCGATGCGCGACCAGCGCGCGGGCGAAGCCGCGCTGCAGCGTCAGCTGAGCCGGCAGCCGGGCGCGAAGCGCGATGCGCGCAACGGGCTCGAAGGCGCGCTCGTGTCGCTCGATGCGGCCACCGGCGACATGCTCGCGCTCGTCGGCGGCGCGGATTTCAATCGCAACGTGTTCGACCATGCGCTGCAGGCGTATCGCCAGCCGGGTTCGAGCTTCAAGCCGTTCGTCTATTCGGCCGCGCTGGAAAAGGGCTACTTCCCGGGTGTACTCGTCGACGATACGCAGCGCACGCTCACCCATGAGGAAACCGGCGCGCGGCCGTGGCGTCCGCGCAATTTCGGCAACCGCTACGAGGGTTTCATCCCGGTGCGGCGCGGGCTCGTGCGCTCGAAGAACCTGGTCGCGGTCAGCCTGATGCAGGCCACCGACGCGCGCTACGTGCAGCAGCACGCGGTGCATTTCGGTTTCGACGCGCAGCGCAATCCGGCGTCGCTGCCGCTCGCGCTCGGCGCGGGCGCGGTGACGCCGCTCGAACTCGCGAGCGCGTACAGCGTGTTCGCGAACGGCGGGACGCGAATGGAGCCGCGCCTGATCCTGTCGGTGAAGCAGCGCCACGGCGGCGCGATGTACGAGGCCACGACGCCGGAAGGTGCGCGCGTCGTGTCGGCGCGTAACGCGTTCTTGATGGACAGCATGCTGCGCGACGTCGTGAAGGCCGGCACCGCGCGCGGCGCGCTCGCGCTGCGCCGCGACGACGCGGCCGGCAAGACGGGCACGTCGAACGGGTCGAAGGATGTGTGGTTCGCCGGCTACTCGTCGGGCATCGTCGCGGTCGCGTGGCTCGGCTACGACACGCCGCGCCCGATGGGGCGCGCGACCGGCGCGACGCTGGCGCTGCCGGTCTGGCTCGACTACATGAAGACGGCCGTCGACGGACGCACGCCGGTCGATGCGACGCCGCCGCAGGACGTCGCGCTCGTCGACGGCGATTTCGTCTACGCCGAATACACGCGCGGCACGTGCACGGCCGACGTGCCGCCGTACATCCGCAGCCGTTTCGCCTGCGGCGGCGCGGCGGCACAGGACGCCTCCGATGCGCCGGCCGGCAGCGGCAAACCCGACGAGCCGATGCCCGCGGCCGTCGACGCGGCCGAGCGCGAACGCGTGCTCGACCTGTTCCGTACCGACGACTGACGCGCACCATGCATACGCTTTATCTGATTGCGATCGTCGCGGAAGCGATGTCGGGTGCGCTGATGGGCATGCGGCGCGGGATGGACCGCTTCGGGCTCGCGCTCGTCGGCGCGGTCACGGCGCTCGGCGGCGGCACCGTGCGCGACGTGTTGCTCGGCCACTATCCGCTCGGCTGGATCGCGCATCCCGAATACCTGGTGATCACGCTCGCCGCGGCAACCGTCGCATCGTGGGCCGCCCGGCATGTCGCGCGAATGAAGGCGCTGTTCGTCACCGTCGACGCGATCGGCCTCGCCGCGTTCACGATCATCGGCTGCGACATCGGCGCGTCGACCGGCGCCGCGCCGATCATCGTCGTGCTGGCCGGCGCGATCACCGGCGTGTGCGGCGGGATGCTGCGTGACCTGCTGTGCAACGAGATGCCGCTGATCCTGCGCGAGGAACTGTACGCGAGCGTCGCGTTCGTGACGGGCGCGTTGTACGTCGGGATGCAGCATCTCGCGGTCGATGCGGGCGCGGCGACCGTGGTCGCGCTGGCGGCCGGTTTTTCGATGCGGATGCTGGCCGTGCGGCTCGGGTGGAAGATGCGGACCTTCGGCGCGGCCGACGTCGGGCATTGACGCGCGGCGGCGCGGTGGCGAAGTGGCGTTCAGTCCGGCTGCATCACCTGGAAGACATTGCCTTCCGGATCGATGCCGTCGAGCAGCCGGTACGGGAATCCGTCGAAGCGCTTGACGTGGCGCACGGTGACGCCGTCGCGCGCGAGACGGTCGCGATGCGCGTCGATGTCGGCGTCGATCCGGAAGACGAGCTTCACGTTGTTCGTCGCGGGGTTCGCATTCGACGGCGCGGCCGCGTGGCGGAACGCCGGGCCCGCCAGATGCAGGGCGAGTTCGATCGCACCCGCGTCGAGCACCGCCCATTCACCGTCTATTTCCTCGATGACAGGCAGATCGAAATGGCGTTGATAGAACGCCTTCAGCAGCGTGACGTCCTGGACGTACAGGATGATGCGGGTCATCGGAAGCGGCATGGGGTTTCCTCGAACGGGATGCGCGAAGCGCGAATGAGATTGCCTGAAAGCCGGGCGTGCCGATCGAAGGCCGGGAGACAACCGGGAGACAACGGGGAAGCGGTCGCCCGGCATGCGCCCTCGGCGTCACGCCGGGACCATGACCGGCGGCGCACCGTCGCCGGTTTCCACCATCTTCACGGAAAACCCGTAGCACTGCGCGATATGCGCGGGCGTCATCACGTCGCGCGGCGTGCCGTGCGCGACGATCGTGCCGTCGGCGAGCATCGCGATCGTATCCGCGTGCCGCGCGGCGAGGTTCGGATCGTGGACGATCGCGAGCACGCCGAGCCGCCATTCGCGCGCGACCGAGCGCACGGTGTCGAGCAGCCGGTGCTGGTGCGCGAGGTCGAGCGCGGCGGTCGGTTCGTCGAGCAGGAGGTAGCGCGGGCCGCTCTCCGTTGCGTCGTCGTCCGGCCATAGCTGCGCGAGCACGCGCGCGAACTGCACGCGCGCGAGTTCGCCGCCCGACAGCGTCGTGACGTCGCGGCCGACGAGCGCGTCGGCGCCCGCGCGTTCGAGCGCACGCCACGCGATGTCGCGATCGTGATGCGACGTCGCGCCGCTGCGCCGCGCATGCGGATAGCGGCCGAGCAGCACGATTTCGTCGACGCTGAACGGAAAGGCCGGTTGCGCGGCCTGTGGCAGCACCGCGCGCAGGCACGCGAGGCGCGGCGCGTCGATGCGCGCGAGCGGTTCGCCGTTCAGCGTGATGTCGCCGGTCACGCGCACGCCGTTCGGCGCGACGCTGCCGGTCAGTTCGCCGGCGAAGGTCTTCAGCAGCGTGCTCTTGCCCGCGCCGTTGCGGCCGAGCAATGCGGTCACGCGGCCCGGTTCGATCGACAGCGACAGGTCGCGGAGGATCGCGTTGTGGCGGCGCGCGACGTCGAGATGGTGAGCGGTCAGCATGGTCGTCGTGAAGAAAGGGTTACCCGCCGAGCGCGCCGCGGCTTTTCCACAGCAGCGCGAGAAAGAACGGTGCGCCGAGCAGCGCGGTCAGCACGCCGAGCGGAATTTCGGCCGGCGCCGCGACCGTGCGCGCGGCGAGATCGGCGGCGAGCGTCAGCAACGCGCCGAGCAGCGCGGCGCCGGGCAGCACGACGCGCTGGTCGGGGCCGCACGCGAGGCGCACGCAATGCGGCGCGACGAGCCCGATGAAGCCGATGATGCCGGCGCACGATACCAACGCGCCGACCGCGAGCGCGACCGCAACGAGCACGCGCCGCTTCAGCCGCTGCACGGGCACGCCGAGGTGCAGCGCTTCGGTTTCGCCGAGCTGCAACGCGTTCAGCGCGTCGCGTTCGCGTGCGAGCAGCACGCAGCCGATCGCGACGCACGGCGCGACGGCCGCCAGCGCGGACCATTGCGCGCCGCCGAGGCTGCCGAGGCTCCAGAAGGTCAGCGAGCGCAACTGCGCATCGTCGGCGACGAACGTGAGCAGCCCGATCGCCGCGCCGGCCAGCGCATTGATCGCGATGCCGGCGAGCAGCAGCAGCGGCAACGCGAGCCGGCCGCGCGCCGCGGCGAGCCGGTAGACGAGCGCGGCGACCGCGAGCGCGCCCGCGAACGCGGCGACGGGCAACGCGACGGCACTTGCGTGTGCGGCGAACAGCGCGGGGCCGAGCACGATCATCGTGGTCGCGCCGAGTGCCGCGCCGCTCGACACGCCGACGAGCCCCGGATCGGCGAGCGGGTTGCGGAACAGTGCCTGCATCGCGGCGCCGGCCGCGCCGAAGCCGCCGCCGACCAGCAGTGCGAGCGCGACGCGCGGCGCGCGGATGTCGAGCAGCACCGCGCGCGCCTGCTGCGCGGCGGCATCGCCGGTCAGCGCGGCCCAGGCTTCCGTGAGCGGAATGCGGTACGCGCCGACGCACAGCGCGACGACGGACATCGCGCACACGAGAACGGCGAGCGCGGTGAGCGCGAACGGCGCGAAGCGGCGCGATGTGCCCATGCGCGCGGCGCCGGAGCGCGACGCGGCAGACGGTGCGGGGAAGGGCGAAGCATGAGCGGGCATCGGGGCGATCCGGGATCAGGCGAGTGCATCCGACAGCCGTCGGTGCAGGGTCGTGACGGCGAGCGGCAGGCGTGGGCCGAAGCCGAGCAGGAACAGGGCATCCAGCGACACGACGCGTTGCGCGCGGCCGGCCGGCGTCGCGCCGAAGCCGGGCGTGGCGAGCAGCGCCGCGCGCCCGCCGACTGCCGCGAGCCCTTCGTCGGAAATCAGCACCACGTCGGGCGCGGCGGCGGCGAGCGCCTCGGTCGTCAGCGGCTTGTAGTGATCGAAACCCTGCATCGCGTTGCGTGCGCCCGCGTAGCGGATCATCGCGTCGGCGGCCGTGCGCTGGCCGGCGACGAGCGCCTGGTTGCCGGTATGGTTCAGCACGAACAGCACGCGCGGCGGCTGCGCGCCGCCGGGCGCGCGGGCAGCGACCGCGTCACGCGCGGCCTGCCAGTCGCGGTCGAAACGTTGCAGCAGCGCGGTGCCCGCGTCGCGCACGTCGAGCGCCTGCGCGACGCCCGTGATCTTCGCGCGGGCCGATTCGACGTCGTGCCGTTCGTCGAACGTCGTCACCGCGACGCCGGCGCCTTTCACTTGCGCGATCGCGGTGGGCGGGCCGGCTTCCGCCGACGCGAGCACGAGATCGGGCCGCAGCGACAGCAGCCCCTCGGCCGACAGCGCGCGCTGGTAGCCGACTTTCGGCAAACGCTTCGCGGCATCGGGATACGTGCAGGTCGTGTCGGCGCCGACGAGCCGGTAGCGCGGCGTCTCGGCGCCGCCGAGCGCGAACGCGGTTTCCGCGAGTGCGCCGCCGATCACGACCACGCGCTTCGGTGCAGCCGGTGCAGCCTGGGCGAGCACGCTGCCGGGCAGCGCGCCGGCGAGCGCGCCGGCCGCCGCGCCCGCCAGCATCGCGCGGCGGCGCGGATCGAACGGTCGCGCGCTCACCGCGCGCCTCCGCGTGCCGCGGCCGGCAGCGTCGCGACGAGCGCGCGCCAGTCGTCGCGTTCGACCTTGCCGGGCTTGCGTTCGCCGAACAGCAGCGCGACGTGGTCGCCCTGCCGGTCGAACAGCTCGAGCGACGTGACGATGCCGTCGCTCGTCGGCTTCTTCACGACCCACGCGGCGGCGATCAGGTCCTCGCGCACGTGCAGGTTGAAGCCCGGGTCGAGCACGTTGATCCACGCGCCGACCTCGCGCACGTTCGCGACCGGGCCCGTATGAATCTGGATCATCCCCGCGTTGCCGACGAACACCATGATCGGCTGCCCGCTCTGGGCGGCCCGTTCGAGCACGTGGCGCAGCGCATGCGCGGTTTCGACCGGATACGCGTATTGCGGATCGGCGAGGCGCAGCGCCTGCATGCGGCTCACGCCGAAGCGCTGAGTGATGCCGAAGAACTGGTGCGTGTCGGTCATCGCGTCCCACGCGGCGCGAAAACCCGCGACGTCGATCTCGGTGTCGGCGCGCTCGGGCGTTTTCGGCGCGGCGGCCGCGACCTCGAGTCCCGGCTCCTGCGACGGCGCACGCCAGCGCTCGACGAACGCGTCGTACGCGGCGTGGTCGCTGTGCGCGCGCAGGTAGACCTTGTGAATCGCATGTCCCTGCGCGTCGAAGAACTGCAGGCTCTTCAGCGGGCCGTGCGCGGTCTCGTCGCGCACCGCGAACGCCGACACCCAGTGACGATAGAAGATGCGCAGGTCGATATCGCCGAGCGCGAGGCCGACGGGCCCGTCATGGCTCATCTGCGCATATTCGCCGTCCTTCTCGTGGACGGCCGTATCGTTGCGCGTGAGCGCCATCACGCGGCCGAGGCGCGGCATTTCCTCGAACATCGCCGGAAAGCGCGCGTCGAGCCGCACGACGTGCTCGCCGACGAACGCGGCGAGCGCCTCGCCTTCGCTGACGCCGAGCGCCTGCGCGACGTCGCGGTTGCGCAGCTGGCGCTCGGTCTTGAGCTTGACGAACGCGTCGCGCAGCGCGGCGGCCGCGCGGGCCGGCGTGGCCGGTTGACCGGGAAGGGCGGATTGCATCATGTCGGACTCCTTCGAGTAACGGTTGAGGTGGTTGCGCGGGCGGCGCGCATCAGAAATCCACTTTCATGCTGACGGCGACCGTGCGGCCGGACGACGTATATGCATCGAGCACCTGCGAATCGGCTGCGATGCCGCGCACGTCCGACCAGTTCCAGTATTTGCGGTCGAACAGGTTGCGGATGCCGATCGTCGCGCTCACGTGCTTGTTGAAGCGGTAGCCGCCGCGCAGGTCGACGACGAACGACGACGGCGGCGAGAAGCACGTCTTGTTCGAACAGTCGGACTTGTCGATGTCCTTGTCGCGTTTCGCGGCCTGGAACAGCAGGTCGGTCTGCACGAACCAGCGTTCGGTCGGTTCGTAGCGCACGCCGAACACGGCGGAGAACGGGTTGACGGTGTTGAGCGGCTGGCTCGCCGCGCCGTCGTTCTGCGTCGAGCCCTTCGTGAACGCCATCGCCGTCTTCAGCGTGATGCCGTTCGGCATCACCCATTCGGCACGGCCTTCGAGGCCGTGGATGCGCGCGTCGGCGAAGTTCACGTACTGGAACACGGACGGATCGGCCGGCCGGCCGCTGCCGGCGATCGTCGTGCGCGAGATGAAGTTGCGGTAGCGGCCCGTGAACGCGGCCGCGCTGTAGCGCACGACGCCGTAGCCGGTGCCGGCCTTGCCGCGCAGCCCGGCTTCGAAGGTATCGCTCGTCTCGGGCTTCAGGTTCGGATTGCCGATCGACGTGTAGCCGTGCACCGGGTTCGAGAAACTGCTGTTCACCTGGTCGGGTGTCGGTGCGCGGAAGCCGTGCGCGTACTGCACGTACGGAATGACCGC
This sequence comes from Burkholderia reimsis, assembly GCF_003294055.1. NCBI lineage: Bacteria > Pseudomonadati > Pseudomonadota > Betaproteobacteria > Burkholderiales > Burkholderiaceae > Burkholderia > Burkholderia reimsis. The sequence continues at coordinate 155,051 of NZ_QMFZ01000009.1, read as the reverse complement.
CGGTGTGATCTCGTAGAGCACGGCGACGCGCGGCGACAGTTCGTTCGCGCTGGTCGACACGGCCTTGCCGGTGAACAGCGGATCGTTTGCGGTCGGGCTCAGCCGGTACGTGTCGAAGCGCAGGCCCGGCGTGACGAGCAGGCGGCCGTAGCCGATCTGGTCCTGCAGGAACGCACCGAACAGCGTGTAGTCGGTGTCGGGGAACGCCTTGTTCGGGAACGCTTCGCCGACGCCCGGCACCGTGCCGTCGCGCAGGTTCGTCACGCGCGATACGCTGCCGTCGACGCCATACAGCAGCTTGTGCGCGAACGGCCCGGTCGTGAAGCCGCTTTCGGCGAACGCCGAGCCGCCGAACGTGCGTTCCTTGTACTGGTTGTCGCGCGAGCGCGATTTCAGCGGCGCGCCGCGCGTCTCGAACGCGTACTGGTCCTGCTTCGCGTCCTGGTAGTAGAACTGCACGTGCGCGGTCTGGAACCAGCGGGACGCATCGTCGCGGAAATCGTAGCCGACGCTGAAGCGGTTGCGTTCGAGCCGGTCGTTCGTCGTGAGGCCGAGCGTGGTCGGCGGATTGATCGCGGACAGCACGTCGGTGCTCACGCGCCGCTGCACCGTTTCGGCGGTGAGCTTGAACGTGTCGCGCGCGGTGGGCGTCAGCACGAGCTTGCCGAGCAGCGATTCCGAATAGACGTCCTGCGGGTTCGACGTGGTGCGCAGCGTGCTCGCCGAGTTGTTGCTGCCGCGCGTGTCGACCTCGTGACCGCGCCGCCCGTCGGCGATGATCATTCCCTGGACGCGATCGTTGCCGCCCGCGGCCGATACGGTCGCGCCGATGCTGCGGTCGGCCGAGTCGTAGCTCGGCCGGAACGAGAAGTAGGTGGGCTTGTTGTAGATCGACAGCAGGTCGCGCGGATCCTTCGTGATGAAGTTCACCGCGCCGGTCAGGCCGTCGCTGCCGTAGAGCGCCGACGCCGGTCCGCGCAGGATCTCGATGCGCTTGAGTGTGTCGAGATCGGCGTAGTCGCCGCGCCCCGCTTCGAGCGGGCCGAATGAAAACGCGTTCGGCAGGCGGATGCCGTCTTCCATCAGCAGCACGCGATTGCCTTCGAGGCCGCGGATGTTGATGCTCGAATCGCCGTCGCGGCCGCCGCCGAGCGCGGCGCTGCCGGGCCGGTACGCGGTGCGGCGCACCGTGATGCCCGGCTCGTAGCGCAATGCATCCTTGATGTTGGTGGCCTGCTGCTCCTCCAGATCCTCGTCGGTGACTACCGAGACGGACGCAGCCGTGCGGCTCGTGGCCGTTGCGGTGCGGTTGGCCGTGACGGTGACGGGATCGAGCAGCGCCGCATCGCCGCGCGTGGACGCGGCAACGAGCAGGGTGGAAGGCGGGGTGGCGCCTTGCGGCGACGAATCGGCGTGAGCCGGGGCGGCGGACAGGCCGAACGCGCCGAACAGCGCGGCACAGATCGGCCGCCGCGCCAGCGTATAGCAATGCACAGGTGGTCTCCCATTGACGAAAACAAGCCCGAAGGCTGGCTGGGTGACGCGTTCACCTGGCTGGCCCGCCCGCGCACGGAATGCGGCGGGCGGCGAATTGAAAGGCAACTGACAATTTTGCCAGTGTAAATGAGAATTATTATCAATACAAGAACGAAAGGCGGCACGCGTGGGTGAGCGCTCACCTGCGCGGCTCGGGCCTGCCGTGGCGGGAAATACGGGAGAAGCGCGGGCCCTGGCGCCGGCCCGTCACGAGCGTGAACAGGCCCTAGGCGAGTGCTTCGATGCGGATCAGCAGGTTGCGTGCATGCGTGATGAACGCATCGTGCGTCGCGCGATCGCCGTGGCCTTCGAGGCCGGCCTGTTCGGCGAACGCGATCTGTTCGGTGTAGAGGTCGACGAGCGCACGGCGTGCGTCAGGGGGAAGCGCGCGGATCATCGACACGATCAGCAGTTCCTGCGCGCGAAGCGTGCCGGACAGCGTCTGGACGTTCATGCTGGCCTCCTCGGACGATGCGGCGACGAGCCGCTCTTTCCATACTAGGCGGTCGGCGTACGCAGCGCAGGCGACGCGGTGGTGGAATGCGATTCGACGGGGGCAATCGAGGGCGCCGTTGCGCGACGCGAAACGCGCCGCGCGCGGCCGGGCACCACGGATCGAAGCGTGCAGGGATGCGAACGGAATCAGCCGGCCGTCGTTGCGGCCCGCGCATCGCGCACGACCTGCGCAACGCGTTCGACGAACTCGACGTCGACGCTCGACAGCGCTTCGCGCTTGCCGTCGGGCATCTCGACCATCAGGCGATACGTGACGTCCTGCGTGGTCCACGCGAGATAACCGACGACGGCGAGCATCACGCCGACGACGAGCGCGGCGCTCGATCCGGCGATGCCGCCCGCCACGGCGGCGGCCGCGCCGATCAGCGAGATCAGCGACGGCACGAGGCGGTTTTTCGGAATCTTGACGACATCGACGTGGCGGATGTCACGCAGCGCGAATACCTGCCCGGCGGCCGACAGGCCGTTGCGCGTGATCATCACGCCGCGTTCGTTGAATGCGTTTTCCATCATGTGTTGCGTGGACGAAAACGCGCAGCGTAGCAGGTTTCATTGCCGCATCAAACGAGACCGACTGCCGCACGATGCGTGCGGCGCGCTCGAAAGACAGGCAGCGGGTGGAACGGGACGGCGTTCAGAACTGCAGCCGGCCGTCGCCGTAAAGCCGGCCCGGCACGTGCGACGCGACGACCTCGGCGATCTCTTCGTCGGTCGATTCGGCCGGCACGATCTGGCGCCGCGCGGGTGCGTCGAGATGCATCGTCCATTCGACGAGACGATACGGCCGCCCCCACGGGCGCTGCATTTCGACCGATACGCGGCAGCTCTGGACCGGCATCGAGTGTTGGCACGTCAGAATCGCGTGCAGATGGCTGAAAACGGTATCTTCGATCATCATGGCCTCCGATCCTGTCTTGTGGGCAATCGATGGCGGCGCCGTCGGCGGTTAAAAAAAAAGCCGCCGATGTTCAGGCGGCCAACAGGGGGGGTGAGAGCATCCTCTCAGCCCAGAATTAAGCGAAACTTAAAAGCCCATAAAAAAGCGCCCCGCGTGGAGCGGGGCGCTTCTTGCCGTCGTGATCCGCGAGTTAAGCGGATGCTTTAGAACTTGTGACGGATACCGATACGTGCGGCGATCTGGTTCTTCGAACCCGTGCCCGACGTGTTGAAGTAGCTCGTGCTCGAGCCGATCTGCGCTTGCACGCCCTTGCCCGATGCCTGCTGGTACACGACCAGGCCGTACACGTCGGTACGCTTGCTGAGTGCGTAGTCGGCGATGCCGTTGACCTGGTTCCAGTGCCACGAGTTGCCGTTCTGCGTCGCGTTCGTGTACGTGTAGCCGAGGCCGCCCGACAGAGCCGGCGTGAACGCGTACTTCGCACCTGCTTCATACGCGTTGTAGAACGTGCCGCCTGCGCCCGAGACGGTCGAGAACTGCGTACGCGTCCACAGCAGCCATGCCGTTGCCGGGCCCCAGACGTAACGGCCGCCCACACCGTAGGTGCGCAGGTCGCGGACGTTGCCCGTGCTCAGGTTCGCGATCGTCGTCGAGAATGCCGGCGTCGACTGGCTCGGGAAGCGGATGTCCGTGTACGCGGCGCCGAGCGAGAACGGGCCGTTCGCGTAGTTCAGGCCGAAGCTGTATGCGCGCGACGAGCCTGCCGTCGTCGTCGTGCCCGACGTCGTTGCCGGTGCGCCGGCGAAGTCCGTCGAGTTCGAGAAGCCGTACAACGCGCCGAACGTGAAGCCCGAGTAGTTCGCGCTCTGGAACTTCACGGCGTTGTTGATGCGGCTCGACGTGAGCTGGTCGATGTCGTTCACGTGGTACGCGTAGTTGCCCGCGACCGTGTTGCCGCCCGTCGAGTAGTTCGAGCCGAGGATGTCGGTCGAGAACGAGTACTGGCGGCCGAACGTGACCGTGCCGTATTGCGACTGGCTCAGGCCGACGTAAGCCTGGCGACCGAAGATCGCGCCGCCCTGGCCGATCGTGCCGTTACCGCTGTTGAAGCCGTTTTCGAGCACGAAGATCGCCTTCAGGCCGCCGCCGAGGTCTTCGGTGCCGCGCAGGCCCCAACGGCTGCCCTGGGCAACGCCGTCGTCATACTTGAACAGCTTGCCCGAGCCGCCGTTGGCGGTCTTGCTGTGGTTCACGTAGCTGATACCGGCATCGATGACGCCGTACAGCGTCACGCTGCTTTGTGCGTGCGCCGTGCCGGCCGTTGCTGCCAGGACGGCGATGGTCAACAGTTTCTTGTTCAAAGGATTCTCCGAGCGAATAAATGGCGTGTCCAGTTGCGGTTCCGGCGCTCTCTATGGGCGCTTTCACGGACCGGCGGCAACTTTATCGAGGGGCCACGTAATGAATATGACAGCGACTGTCATATGAAGAATGTGTGGCGCCGATGCGACATTGAATTCTGCCCGGTTGCGCTGCCCGGGGTTATACCGAATTCGGCTGAGAATCGATCCGGCCCCGGAATATGCACATGAAATAAGCTTGGTTGGTGGCGTTCCGGCCCCGTGCCACGATCCGTCTTCCAACAAACGACACGGGACAAGAGGACACCATGCGACGTTCATTCCTGACCGGCCTCGGCGCGCTCGCAGCCGCACTGGCATTCGCGGCGCCCGGCGCGCACGCCGACTCGCAAACGCTGAAGATCGGCACGATGAGCGGCCCCGACGCGCAGATCTGGACCGAGGTGACGAAGGTCGCCGCACGCGAAGGCCTCGCGATCAAGGTCATCGAATTCAACGACTACGTGCAGCCGAACGCGGCGCTCGATGCCGGCGACCTGGACGCGAACGGCTTCCAGCACCAGCCGTTCCTCGACAGCCAGATCAAGCAGCGCGGCTACAAGATCGTCAACGTCGGGCTCACCTACACCGCGCCGATGGGTTTCTATTCGAAGAAGATCAAGTCGCTGAAGGACTTGCCGGTGGGCGCGAAGGTCGGGATCCAGAACGATCCGTCGAACGGCAACCGCGCGCTGCTGCTGCTGCAGAAATACGGCGTGATCAAGCTGAAGCCGGGCGTCGGCGCCAACGGCGTGAACGCGACGCCGCTCGACGTCGCCGAGAACCCGAAGAAGATCAAGATCGTCGAACTCGACTCCGCGCAGCTGCCGCGCGCGCTGCCCGACGTCGATGCCGCGTCGATCAACACCGACTACGCGGTGAAGGCCGGGCTCACGCCGGTGAAGGATGCGATCGCGATCGAGGACCTGCGCGGGCCGTACGCGAACCTGATCGCCGTGCGCGCGCAGGACAAGGACAAGCCGTGGGTGAAGAAGCTCGTCGCGGCCTATGAATCGGCCGACGTGCGCAAGTTCATCGACCAGAAGTTCGGCGGCGCGATCGTGCCGGCGTTCTGAACGCCCACGCGTGCCTTCGCCCGGCCGGATGGATCGCCGGGCATTCCGGAAAGCAGATCGCCCGCGCAAGCGGGCGATTTCGTTGGTGCGCGCGGGTGAGCGCCGGGGGATGCCCGATACGCGCCGTGACCCGGCGCGCGGGGCCGGCCGCTCAGGCCGACAGCAGCGAACCCGTGCGTATCGCGGTCGCGCCCGCGATACGCGCGACTTCCATGCCGGCCGTCGCGAAGCGCACGATCTGGCGCGCGTACAGCACGCCCGACACGCTGCTCTTCAGCGTGACGACACGATCGGTCAGCGGATCGACGATGTCGGCCACGGCCTGGCCGGCCTCGATCATCACGCCGACCGGCGTGCGGAACACGATCACGCCCGACACGGGCGCGACGAGCGGATCGGTGCCCGCGAGCGGCGTGGCCGGATGCGCGAGCGGCGGCAGCGGCGCCGGCGTGCCTTCGACGACACCGCGCTCGGTCAGGTATTCGACGATCGCCTGCGCGTCCTTTTCGGCGAATTCGTACGACACGTCGCGTTCGCTGCGCAGTTCGACCGTGACGGAAATCGCGCCGTTCGGGATCGGGAAGCGGTCGCCGAAGCGGTTGCGCAGGTCCGACCAGCAGAAGCTGTGGATTTCGTCGAACGGGTTGCCGACCGAATTCAGCGCGAGCAGCGACGCCTGTGCATCGAGATAGCGCGCCAGCGGCTCGACATCCGCCCACAAATCGGGGTTCGTGTACAGGTGCATCACCGCATCGTTGTCGCAGTGCAGGTCGAGCACGATATCGGCGTCGAACGACAGCTTCTGCAGCGCGAGGCGCTGCGAATCGAGCTCGGTGCGCGGCTTCTGCTCGTCGAGCGCTTCACGCATCGCCGCGCGCACGGCGACGAGATTGCGCTGCGCGTCGTTCGTGAGGCGGCTTTCGACGTGCGGCAGCACGAGCGCCGCGAGATCGTGGAAATTGCGGTTGAAGTTCTGCATCGAGCCGAGCTCGAAGCGGCCGAGGTGATCGCCGAACACGTGCTGCGACAGGCCGATCGGGTTCGGCACGGGCACGATGACGACTTCGCCGCGCAGCTTGCCGGCCGTTTCGAGCGCGGCGATCTTGCGGCGCAGCAGCGTGGCGACCAGCATGCCGGGCAGCTCGTCCGCGTGCAGCGACGACTGGATGTAGACCTTCTTGCCGCCGCGCGGGCCGTAGTGAAAGCTCGTGATCTGGCGTTCGGTACCGACGGCGGGGGAAATCAGCGGATGGGTCTGCGTTTGCATGATGGGGGAGTGCGGCGCAGCCGCGAATGATCCGGTGTGCGTGGAAGATCGATTGTACGTTGCCTTCCTCGCCCCCATCAAACCGGCGCCAGAACGCGCCGATTTTCGTTGTGAATCATCAGGTTGGTGCGGAAAAAATAACGCTGCCGGTACCGCGTGCGCAAAAAAACGGGCTCCTTGCGGAGCCCGTTCGTGCCGAAGCGAAGCGTGCGCTTGCGTGGCGGATTACTTGCCGTAGACGTCGAAATCGAAGTACTTCTTCGCGATCTTGTCGTACGTGCCGTCCTTGCGCATGCCGGCGATCGCGCCGTCGATCTTCGTCTTCAGGTCGGTGTCTTCCTTGCGCAGGCCGATACCGGCGCCGTTGCCGAGCGTCTTCGGATCGTCGAGATCCTTGCCGGCGAAGTCGAAGTTCGCGCCGCGCGGCGTCTTCAGGAAGCCGATCTCAGCCTGCACCGCGTCCTGCAGCGCGCCGTCCAGACGGCCCGAGATCAGGTCGGCGTAGACCTGGTCCTGGTTCTGGTAGGGCACGACGTTCACGCCCTTCGATGCCCAGTACGTCTTCGCGTAGGTTTCCTGGATCGTGCCCTGCTCGACGCCGACCGACTTGCCCTTCAGCGATTCGGCCGTCGGCTGCAGGCCGGCGCCCTTCTTCGTGACGAGGCGCGTCGGCGTGTTGAACAGCTTCGCCGAGAAGGCGATCTGTTCCTGACGCGCCGGCGTCATCGACATCGACGACAGCACGCCGTCGAACTTGCGGGCCTTCAGTGCCGGAATCATCCCGTCGAAGTCGTTTTCGATCCACACGCACTTCGCGTTCATGCGGCGGCAGATTTCGTTGCCGAGATCGACGTCGAAACCCACAACCTTGCCGTCAGCGCCTTTCGATTCGAAAGGCGGGTAGCTTGCGTCGACGCCGAACCGCACGGTCGACCAGTCCTTCGCATACGCGCTGCCGGCCGATACGGCGAGCAGGGCAACGGTCACAGCCGCAAGAATCTTTTTCACCAGGTGACTCCTCGTTTTGTTCGATGGGTGCGCGGTTGTGCCGCGCCGTAAGCCTTCGGCCGGCCGCGGCTTCGCGGCAGGCTGTCCGTTTCGCCCACCCGATGCGGGCGCGCGACGTGCGCAAGATTATCAAGACAAAATACCGGCAGGGCGCCTAGGACAAGCCCCGATACCGGGCCCGGCGGCGGCGGGGTGCGTGCGCCGCCGTTTCAGACACAGGAACGATTCAGCCGAGCGTTTCGTTGACCGCACGCTGCAGGCACGTGACGAATTGCGTGACGGCAGGCGTGGGCAGCAGGTCGCGCCGCGCGATGATCGACAGGTCGAAGCGCGGCATGCGCTCGTCGAGTTCGGCCGTGCGGATGCCGAGCGGCGCGACCGTCGCGGCGAGCGGGCGCGTGAAGCAGCCGATCACGTCCGAGCGCGCGACGAGCCCGAGCGTCACCGCGAACGACATCGGCGAGCGCAAGAGCCGCTTCGGCAGCGGCAGCCCGTGCGCCTGGAACATCCCGACCATCACGCTGTGCGGAAACTGCTCGGCGCCGACGGTGACGATCCACTCGGCATCGAGCAATTCCTCTAACCGGCGCGCGTGCGCGAGCGGGTGGCCTTCGCGCATCACGACGGTGAATTCGGTCGACAGCAGCGGCAACTGCGTGAAATCGCGATCGAGCGCGGGCACGTGGTGCATCGCAGCGATGTCGAGCGTGCCGTTGCGCAACTGCGCGAGCGCGTCGGGCACCGTCACTTCCTCGAGATGCAGGCTCACGTCCGGCATCGACCGGCGGAACGCCGTCACCGCGCGCGGCAGCGCGGTCAGCGCGATCGACGGCATCGTGCCGACCGCGACCCGGCCGGACATCTCGCCCTTCACCTGTTCGACGGCTTCGACCGTGCGGCGGATATCGCCGAGCAGTTGCTCGGCGCGCGGCAGCAGCGCATGGCCGCACGCGGTCAGCTCGACGCCGCGGACGCTGCGCGCGAGCAGCTCCGCGTTGAGCGCCGTTTCGAGCTCGCGGATCGTATGCGTGATCGCGGGCTGCGTGACGCCGAGTTCGCGCGCCGCGGCGCGCAGGCTCTTGTGATGTGCGGCGGAGACGAACGCCTGGAGCTGCGCGATGTTCAGGGGATTGCGGATGCGGGTCATCGATCGGGTCCGGTTGGCGCGACAGTGTGGCGAACGAGGCGGGGCGGCGGCGGTTTTCGGTCGCGATCCCGATGGTTGCATGCACGCGGTGCCGCGCCGGCTCGACACATCGCGTGCCGTTGCGCAGGCGGCGGTGACGTTGCGAACGTCACGCGCCGGCGCGCGCGCGGAACGCGCGACGATACCGCTGCGGCGACGTGCCGACGATGCGCGCGAACCGCTCGCGAAACGCGGTGACCGAACCGAATCCCGCTTCCGTCGCGACATGCTCGATCGACAGCGCGGTCACCTCCAGCAACTGCTGCGCATGCCGGACGCGCGCGGTCTGCAGCCATTGCCGCGGCGACGTGCCGGTCTGTTCCTGGAAGCGCCGCGTCAGCGTGCGCACGCTCGTCGATGCCTTGCGGGCCATCTCGTCGAGCGTGAGCGGCTTGCGCAGGTTCGCCTGGAGCCAGTCCATCAGGTCGTGCAGCCCGTCGGTGGCGGCCGGCCATTCCGGCGCGATGAACTGCGCCTGCCCGCCTTCGCGCACGCGCGGCGCCACCGCGCTGCGTGCGGCGTCGACGGCAACCGCCGCGCCGTAGTCGGCCTGGATCATGTGCAGGCACAGGTCGAGGCCGGCCGCCGCGCCGGCCGACGTCAGGATGCGCCCGTTGTCGACGAACAGCACGTTCGGATCGACGTCGACGTCCGGATAGCGGCGTGCGAGTTCGGCGGCCGCGAGCCAGTGCGTCGTCGCGCGCAGGCCGTCGAGCAACCCGGCTTCCGCGAGCACGAACGCGCCGCTGCAGATCGACGCGATCCGGCACCCGCGCGCGGCCGCTTCGCGCAGGGCGGCAATCGCACGGCGTGACGTGGGGGCGAGCGGCACCGACGTGCCGGGGACGACGATCGTATCGGCGTCGGCGAGCGCATCGAGGCGAAACGGGGGCCGCAGCTCGAACAGGTCGCCGGCGACGTGCGGATGCTCGCTGCACACGCATACGCGGTAGGCCTGTTCGACACCGGGCGCACGCACGCGTGCGAACGTGTCGCATGCAACGCCCAGATCGAACGGGACGACATCGGGCAAGGCGAGCACGGCGACCGTATGCATGGCGTTCGAGGGTTTGGCCAGAATCCGTTGAAAGATGTCATTCTAGCCAATGGCTCGAACCCGCACCACACGCGACAATCGCGGCGGATCAACCTGGAGCCCCGCCGATGAAACAAGACGATCGCGACGCGTTGCGGAACCTGCAGTACCTGTCGTTGCTGGAGGCGACCACACTCGTCGTGCTGGTGTGCGTCGCCGTGCCGCTCAAGCATCTGGCCGGTTATCCGGTCGCGGTATCGATCATGGGGCCGGTCCACGGCATCGCGTTCGCGATGTACGTGTGGGCGGTCGTCGGCACCGCATCGAGCGGGCTGTGGAGCAGGGGCGACGTCGCGCGGCTCGTGCTGTCGGCCGTCGTGCCGTTCGCGGGGCTGGCGAGTGCGGGATGGATCGCGCGCCGGAGGCACGCGCGATGATCTACCTGATGATGAAGACCGTGCACGTGGCGGCCGTCGTCACGTTCGTCGGCGGGCTGCTGATGCTGTCCGTCGGTGTCCGGATCGCGAACCTCGCCGTGCATCGCGCGGTGCGGCGCTGGGATCGCATGGTGACGGCGCCTGCACTCGCGATCGTCTGGATCACGGGTGTCTCGATCGCGCTGAACGGGCACTGGTTCGGCGCGGCGTGGCTGTCGGTGAAGCTTGCGGTCGTCGTCGCGCTGTCGGCGCTGCACGGCATGCTGGCCGGCACGCTGCGGCGCATGGAGCGCGACGATCTCGTCGTCGTGCCGACACCGTGGCTCGGTCAGGCGGCGGGCGCGGTCGTGGCCGCGACGGCGATCGTCGTCGGGCTGGTCGTGATCAAGCCGTTCTGACGAGTGCCGTTTCGACGGCCGCCAGCGTACGGCGCCGGATCCAGCCGCTTCCCAGCCGGATCGCGAGCCAGTACGGCGTGAGCAGCCAGCGCGTGCGCTCGCTCGGGCAGTGGATGAACGTTTCCGTGCGCAGCATGTGCGCGCCCGATGCGAGCCCGACGACCTCGAAGCGGAGCACCAGCTTCGCATCGCGCGGGTCGTCGTGCCGCACGAAGGCCGTTGCGTCGGCGATCGTTCGAACGTCGGGCGTGGGACGCCAGAAGCGGCCGACGAGGCCGAGCGACAGCGATGTGTCGTCGCGGTGGAGCAGCGTGAACGAGTCGAAGCCGAAGCGCGCGTGTTCGGGGCGGGCCGGCCCGTTGCGGAGCGCGCCGGCGACGGCGGCCGGGAATTCGCGCACCATGAGCAGCGCGTCGATGACGGGATCGGCACGCATGTCGAGCGACGCGACGGCGTCGATGATGCGCGCGGGCGGCGCGTCGATCGGCTGCGATTCATGCACTTCGTGGAACCCGAACGACGGGATGAACGGCGGCTTGCGCGCCGAGGTCCGGGTGCTCGATTCGGAGACGATGCCGAGCGCGTTCATCGCGGCTCCTGAAGGGGGCAAAGCGCGATCGTAGCACCGGCTGCGGATTTGCGTCGCGCTGTTGCCGCGCCGCGCATCGTGCTGCACTGCACGCACAAAAAAAGCCTGGAAACTTGCGTTCCCAGGCCTGGAGACCATCAACGACGATGGTGGAGGAGACGATGTCGTCCCGATGCGCGCCGCCCTTCTGCAGGCAACGTCGCGCATGTTTCGCGGTCAGATCGCCCAGCCGCCGAGATAGAACGTGACGAGCACGGCCGCGATCAGCACGGTGCCGACGTTCAGCTTGCGGAATTCGCCGCTGGCGATGCGGCCGATCACGAGCGTCGAGAAGCCGAGCATGATGCCCGTCACGATGTTCGCGGTCAGCACGATGAACACCGCGCACACGAGGCCCGACATCGCGTCGACCATGTCGTCCATGTGCAGCTTGCTCACGCTGCCGAGCATCAGCAGGCCGACGTACATCAGCGCGGGTGCGGTGGCGTACGACGGCACGAGGCCCGCGAGCGGCGAGAAGAACATCACGACGAGGAACAGCAGGCCGACCACGGCGGCCGCGAGGCCCGTCTTCGCACCGGCGGCCACGCCGACGCTCGACTCGATGTAGGCCGCCGCCGGCGCGCCGCCGAGGAAACCGGAGAAGATCGAGCTGATCGAATCGGCGGTCAGCGCGCGGCCGCCGTTGATGATGCGGCCGTTCTCGTCGAGCTGGCCGGCCTGGCCCGCGACCGCGCGGATCGTGCCGGTCGCGTCGAACACGGCGGTCATCACCAGCGCCAGCACGCTCGGCAGCACGGCCATCGACAGCGCGCCCTTGATGTCCATCGCGCCGATCAGCGATGCATGGCCCGGTGCGCTCAGCGACGGCAGCGCGAAGACGCCGTGGTACTTCACGGCGGGATCGAAGATCAGCCCGAAGATCGAGATCGCGATCACGACGAGCAGGATGCCGCCCGGCACGCGACGCTTCTCGAGGCCGAAGATCGCGGCGAGGCCGACAACGGACATGATCACCGGGAGGGCGGTGATCTGGCCGAGCGAGACCGGCAGGCCGGCGCCCGGGTTCTTGATCACGAGGCCGACGTCGTTCGACGCGATCAGCAGCAGGAACAGGCCGATGCCGATCCCGGTGCCGTGCGCGACGCCCGCGGGCAGGTTGCGCAGGATCCACGAGCGCACGCCGGTCACCGAGATGCCGGTGAACACGAGGCCCATCAGGAACACGGCGCCGAGCGCGACCGTCGGATGCAGCCCCTTGCCGAGCACGAGGCCGAACGCGGTGAACGCGGTCAGCGAGATCGCGCAGCCGATCGCGATCGGCAGCTTCGCCCACAGGCCCATCAGCAGCGAGCCGAACGCGGTCGTGAGGCAGACCGCGACGAACACCGCGCTCGTGTCGAAGCCGGCCTTGCCGAACATGCCGGGCACGACGAACACGGAATAGACCATCGCGAGGAAGGTGGTGACGCCGGCGACGATCTCGGTGCGTTGCGTGCTGCCGCGCGACGAAATGCCGAAGTACCGGTCGATGACTCCCTGGGTGCCAAAGTCAGATTCTGCCGCGCCGACGTCGACCGTCGGCTGCACCGGGGTATCACTCATGAGCTTGCTCCTTTATCAGCATGCTGAAACGGCCCGTAGCGAACCGTCGTCAGGGTGTCTCGTATCTAGTTGGGATTTGTCGGCAACGTCGTGGGGACGAATGACGCGTGATGCGTGTCGTCACGTGCGAATCGAAACGATCGCGAGGGTGTCGCGTCGGACGACGCGTGGTGTGGTCGACCCCGTCACGTGTGCTTTGCCGTAGCGAAGGTTAGGCGAGCGGCCCATCACGTCCCATCGGGGGAAGTGCATGCAGCGCATGTCGCAGCGCTTATATCGGCGTGCAACCGGGCTCCGTCGCGACGACACGCGTGTATACGCCTAGTTCGAATCCGTTAAGGCGACTATTTGAATGCGGGGTCGACGGGCAGGGCGGGAGCGGGTGAGGCATTGAATATTACGAATATCTTTCATCGAGGCGGTGCACGCGCATGAAAACGGCGGCGCGCGACGCGACGCGATGCGCGGCCGTGTACAAGCGGCACCCGGATGATACCGGTGCCGCACGCGGCTTGCGCTCGCGCGTTCCGGCCCTCGTCGCTTCGGTCGCGCCGGTCGCGTCAGTCGCGTGCGAGATGCGCGAGGTACGCGCAGAACATGTCGGCCATCGCGGTCGAATAGGCGTCGATTTCCGCCGGCGTGCGCGCGGTTTCGGAGAACGCCTTGCCGCCCGACGTGAGCGTTGTCTTGATCAGCTCGCAGGCGAGCGCATGCGTGGTGTCGGGCACGCCGGGCAACGCTTCGCGCATGAATGCGCTGAAGACCCGGTTGCCTTCGGCTCTCACTTCCTGTGCTTCGGGCGCGTCGCGATAGAGCGGTGCGGCGTCGTCGAGCGCGATGCGCATGCCCGCCTCGTCGCATTCCGACTGGATGAACGCATGGACGGCCGTGCGCAGTCGCTCGGGCGGCGTCTTCTGCGTGTCCTGCAGTATTTGGCACAGCATGTCGGACGTCTGCCGCCATTCGTCGTGCTGCAGCCGGAACAGCACCGACGCCTTGTTCGGGAAGTACTGGTACAGCGAGCCGACGCTCACGCCGGCGCGCTCGGCGACGCGCGCCATCGTGAAGCGCTGCGCGCCTTCGGTCGCCAAAACCTGAACAGCAGCCTGGAGGACGTCTTCGACGAGACGGGTCGAGCGCGCCTGCCGAGGCAGCTTGCGCGTGGCAATCGGGGCATTTCGACGGTCGGTCATGGGCGGTTGGCCAATGCGAATAGTAAAACCTGAATAGTTCGTCATATTCTAGTCGGGCGCACTGACGCACTCAACCTGACACTGGAGATCCGCATGACCACCCTGATTCACGACCCGCTGGCGTCGCTGCTCGCGCGCCTGTTCGACGAAGCCGAGGCGTCGTCGCCCGCGACGAGCCCGGCCTTTGCCAACGTGTCGCGCGACGAACAGGCGCGGCTGATGCGCAGCAAGACGGACTACACCGATCTGTATGCGCGCCTGAAGGACTATCCGCTTCCCGTGTCGCGCGAGACGGGCACGCTGCTGTACATGCTCGCGCGCAGCGGCGGCGCGCGGGCGATCGTCGAATTCGGCACGTCGTTCGGCATTTCGACGCTGCATCTCGCGGCCGCGCTGCGTGACAACGGCGGTGGCCGGCTGATCACGAGCGAGTTCGAACCGTCGAAGGTCGCGCGCGCGAGGGCGAACCTGACGGCGGCCGGGCTCGCCGATCTCGTGGAGATTCGCGAAGGCGATGCGCTGCGCACGCTGGCCGCCGATCTTCCGGATTCGGTCGACCTGTTGCTGCTCGACGGCGCGAAAGGGCTGTATCCGGAGATTCTGGCGCTGGTCGAACCTCACCTCGAGGCGGGGGCGTTCGTCGTGGCCGACAACGCGGAATACAGCCCCGACTACCTTGCGTACGTGCGCGCGCCGGAAAACGGCTATCTGTCGGTGCCGTTCGGCGGCGAAGTCGAGTTGTCGATGCGGATACGCTGAACGGGCGTAACGCGGGGGGCGACGCTGCCACGCTTGTTCGCATGAAAGACAGGAAAACTGAATGAATGGCGGCGTGGCGGCAGGAAGCGGGAAGATGCCCGGTGCCGGCGGCGCCGGGCGTTACCTCACCTCATGTCACGTCACCTCACTTCACTTCAGGAACACATAACGCGCGAAGTAAGGAAAGCGTCCGACCGCATGCTCGGTCGTGCACGTCGCGGCCGGCGGGGTGCCGCCCGCCGTGTCGAGCCGCTGCACGAAGCGCACGCCGGCAAGCGTGCCGGTTGCGGCCGGCGTGGCCGCGAGCAGCAGTTGAGGAACGCTGCCCGGGTGTGTGCCCGGCGCTTCCGCGAGCTTCTTGCCGGTGATGCGGCTGCCGTCGAGTGCCTCCCACGACGGGCCCGCGCCGTGCCGGACGACGAGCGTGCCGCCGGCATCGAACAGCAGGGCTTCGGGGTACTGGAATGCCCACGCGAGCCGGTGCCCGGCGTCGTATTCGCATGCATAGACCTGCATGCCGCTCGCGGTGGTCGACAGCACCGGCGTGGCCGGCTCGGGCGGCGCGAGGCCGGCGGCCTCGTCGGCATGCGCGGGCGCGGTGAACGCCGCGCAATAGAGACTGGCCGCAAGGGCTAACAGCATGTCGCGTGTCGGGGAACGGCTGGGCATGGCGGAGCGTCCTCTCAGGTCGGGTGACGGTCGTATGAAGTCGATCTCGTCAACACTAGACGCCGATGGCGCGGGCTGCAACCCGGAAATGACGATCGCGGCGCTAGCGGCCGCGATGGTCGGGAGGCGGAGGGGCGATCGGCGGATCGCAACCGGGTTGATGTTGACCTGCGTGGAGCCGACGTACAGCGGCTGGCCGAGCACGAACGGGAGTTCCCACGCCTTGTCGCGCACCAGCGCGCGGCTGTCGATCCGCTCCAGGTTGCAGATGCCGCGCTTCGCGCGCATGTACTGGTCGATCGGGAATTCATCCTGCGTGTGTGGATTCGGATAGACCTCCGACGCCCACTCAGGTGTCGCCGCCGAACGCGTCGTTCGCGCCCTGGACGGACGGATACCGGTCGGCCGCGGGGGCGGCCGGCGCGGCGTGCGCCGCCCGGGCCGCCGCGAACGGCAGGATCGCGCCGAACGCGAGCCGGGCGAGCGTTGCTTTCATGCCGGACTCCGATGAATCGTTACGCAGCGGCTTGCGCGAGCGTCGGGTAGTCGGTCAGGCCCTGGGCACCGCCGCCGAACAACGTGTTGCGGTCGTGCGGCGCGAGCGCGGCGCCGGTGCGCAGGCGTTCGGGCAGGTCGGGGTTCGCGACGAACGGGCGGCCGAACGCGACGAGGTCGGCCCAGCCGGCGGCGATCGCTTCGCGTGCGCGCTCGGCGGTGTACGCGCCGGCGTAGATCAGCACGCCCGGGTACGCGGCGCGCAGCTGCTGCTTGAATGCGACCGGCATCAGCGGCGCGTCGTCCCAGTCGGCTTCCGCGATGTGCAGGTAGCCGACGCCGAGCTCGCCGAGCAGCTTCGCGGCGGCGAGGTAGGTCGTTTCCGGATCGTCGTCGACGCAGCCGTTCAACGTGGTCAGTGGCGCGAGGCGGATGCCGACGCGCGACGCGTCGCCGGTGCCTTCGATCAGCGCCTGCGTGACTTCACGCAGGAAGCGCAGCCGGTTCTCCAGCGAGCCGCCGTATTGGTCGGTACGCGTGTTCGCATTCGAATCGATGAACTGGTTGACGAGGTAGCCATTCGCGCCGTGCAGCTCGACGCCGTCGAAGCCGGCTTCGATCGCGTGGCGCGCGGCGGTGCGGTACTGGTCGACGATCTCGTGGATTTCGTCGACGGACAGCGCGCGCGGCTCGGATGCCTGCACGAAGCCCGGCGTGCTGCCGTCCTCACCGGCGATGAACACGTTCACGCCCTTCGCCTGGAGCGGCGACGACGATACGGGTTGCGCGCCGCCGAGCAGGCTCGTGTGGCTCAGGCGGCCGACGTGCCACAGCTGCGCGAAGATGCGGCCGTGCGCGGCATGCACGGCGTCCGTCACCTTGCGCCAGCCGGCGACCTGCGACGGCGTGTGAATGCCGGGCGTCCATGCGTAGCCCTTGCCGAGCGGCGCGATGTAGGTGCCTTCGCTGACGATCAGGCCCGCACTCGCGCGCTGCGCGTAATACGCGGCCATCAGTTCGTTGGCTTCGTCGCCGGGCTGGCTGGCGCGCGAACGCGTCATCGGCGGCATCACGATGCGGTTCGGCAGCGTCAGCGCGCCGAATTGCAGCGGTTGGAAAAGCGGGTCCTGGGTCATGATGGAGTCCTGTCGGGGCCGCGGCCGGCTGGCCGCGGACGATTCGATCGAGAGAGCGGTGCGTTTAGTCCCACTTCGGCGCGAGGCCGGCCGGGTCGACTTCGCGGCCGTTGCGCTCCAGCGCGGCGATCTGCGCCATGTCTTCGTCGGTCAGGCGCAGCGTCTGCGCGAGCAGGTTGCTCGCGAGGTTCTCGCGCTTCGTCGACGACGGAATCACCGAGTAGCCGAGCTGCAGCGCCCACGCGAGTGCGACCTGTGCCGGCGTCGCGTCGTGACGCTGTGCGATCGCGCCGATCACCGGGTCGCCGAGCACCTTGCCGTACGCGAGCGTCATGTACGACGTCACGTGGATGCCTTCGGCGTTCAGGAACTCGACGAGCTTGCGGTTCTGCAGGTACGGGCTCAGTTCGATCTGGTTCGTCGCGATCGCATCCTTGCCGACGGCCGCGATCGCTTCCTTCGTCAGTTCGATGTTGAAGTTCGAGATGCCGATCTGGCGCGTGAGGCCCTTCGCCTTCGCGTCGGCCAGCGCGGTCATGAACGCCTGGAGCGACACGCCGTTGCCCGGGGCCGGCCAGTGGATCAGCGTCAGGTCGACATAGTCGGTGCGCAGCTTGCGCAGGCTTTCCTCGAGGCTCGCGACGAGCTTTTCCGGTGCGTAGTTGTCGACCCAGATCTTCGTCGTGAGGAACAGGTCTTCGCGGCGCACGCCCGACGCGGCGATCGCTTCGCCGACTTCGGCTTCGTTGCCGTAGATCTGCGCGGTGTCGATCGCGCGGTAACCCACTTCGAGGCCGTTACGCACCGAGTCGATGACCACCTGGCCTTGCAGGCGGAACGTACCGAGGCCGAATGCGGGAATGTTGCTCATCAAGTGCTCCTGAAAGGGGTGGAACGGTTGCGGTATGGAAGTCATTCTGGCGCTTGATACTGATGAGATAAACGCCTTTAGAGGTCAAAAATATTTGATTTGAATTCAAATATCGGTCGTGCGGCGGGCTCGCTCGAGGCCGTTGCCGGCCTTATGCGGCGCACGTCTGCGCGTTTGCCTTCGTATTCGCGTGGAATATCGGCAGCACGTCCGCCGCGATCTCGGCCATCGTCTCGTCGAGCGGGCGGCAGTTGCGGCGGAAATGCAGGCCGATGTGCCGTACGCCCGCGTCGCGCATCGCCGCGAGTTCTTCCGTCAGCGCGATGCGTCCGGCGCGGGCGCCGAAGCGGTGCCGCTGCAGCGGCTCGTGCGGATCTTCCGCGAGGTCGAGGTGGATGAAGCTCACGTACGGCTTGTCGCCGGCCACCGCGCGCCAGTTCGCGGCGCGCTGCAGGTGATCGGCCGGCGTGCCCGGATACGCGAGGCAGCCGTCCATGTGTTCGCCGATCCACGCGGGCGTCTGCTGCGCGAGACCCGCGACGAGCAGCGGCACCGGCGAGCGCGCGGCCGGCAGCACCTCGAGGCCCGGCGGCAGGTGCCCGCGCGCGCCGTCGCGCAGCAGCGCGACCTGGTCGCGGAAATTCGCGCCGCGCGACGCGAAGTCGCGGCCGAACAGCGGATATTCGACCGGCCGGTCGCCGCTCGCGACGCCGAGCATCAGGCGGCCGCCGCTCAGTTCCTGGATCGTCGCGGCCGATTTCAGCGTCAGCAGCGGTTCGCGCAGCGGCAGCACGACGGCCGCCGTGCCGAGCAGGATGTCGTGCGTGATCCCGGCGAGGTAGCCGAGATACGAGAACGTTTCGAACACCTGCGCGGCGTCGCCGAACGACGGGTCGTACACCGGCACGTCGCGCACCCAGAGTGCGCGAAAACCGAGCGTGTCGGCCAGTTGCGCGAGCTCCGCGTGGATGTCGAGGTCGGGCACGCCCGGGTGGCGGCCGTCGTGCCGGCGTTTCGCGTTGCCGGACGGGGTCCAGTCGTTGTCGAGCGGCAGTTCGATGCCGATGCTGAAGCCGCCGTCGGCGAGCCTGTCGAGTGAAGTGGGCATGATTGGGGGCTCCGTCCGTTCAGACCGTGCGCAGGCTGCCGTCGAGCCGGTAGAAATCGAGCGACGACGCGGTGAAGAACGAGCGCGACGTGCCGGCGGCGAAATCGTCGATGTGCACGACGGTGGCGCGATCGGCTTCCTGCCACGAGATCGCGTAGGCCTCGCCGACGATGAGTTGCCACGTGTATTCGACTTCACCCTTCGCGCCCGCGTACGGGCCTTCGGTGATCTCGTAGCGCATGTGGAGGCCGTCCTCGTCGTATGCGTTGAGCGCGGTGAGGCCGTCGTAACGGACTTCGAAAGTCTTGCCGGCGAACGGCGGACGTCGGGTCGATGCGTTCATACGGGTGGCTCCTGTGAATAGGTGACGTTCAATGGGCGAGTTCGACGGGTTCGGCCGTGCGTTCCGGCAGCCCGTGGCTGCGGTCGAGACGGCCGCTCAATGCGGTGAGCGCGAACGCGCCAAGCGTGACGACGGCGGCGATCCACGGCGTGTGGCCGAGGCCGACGTTCGCGACGATCAGGCCGCCCAGCGACGAGCCGCCGGCCACGCCGAGGTTGAAGGCGGCGATGTTGAAACCCGATGCGACGTCGGTGGCGTCCGGCGCGAAGTGGCGCGCCTGCTTGACGACGTACACCTGCAGCCCCGGCACGTTGCCGAACGCGACCGCGCCCCACGCGAGCATCGTCAGCACCGCGAGCCATTTCACGTGGATCGTGAAGGTCAGCGCGAGCAGCACGATCGCGAGCAGCAGGAAGATCCGCTTGAGCGCCTTCACGGGGCCGACGGCATCCGCGAGCTTGCCGCCCCACACGTTGCCGACCGCGACCGACACGCCGTAGCCGACGAGCACGAGGCTGACCTGCGACGGCGTGAAGCCGGCGATCTGCTCGAGCAGCGGCGCCATGTACGTGAACGCGATCAGCGAGCCGCCGTAGCCGACGGCCGTCATCGCATAGACGAGCAGCAGGCGCGGCTGGGCCAGCACGCGCAGCTGGCGGGCGAGCGGGGCGGGCGGCGTCTGCGGCAGCCCGCGCGGCACGAAGGCGACCGCGCCGAGGAACGCGACCAGGCCGAACAGCGCGACGATCAGGAACGTCGCGCGCCAGCCGAAGTGCTGGCCGATGAAGGTGCCGAGCGGAATGCCGGCGACGAACGCGACGGTCATGCCGCTGAACATCGTCGCGATCGCGCTGGCGGCCTTCTCCTTCGGCACGAGCGTGGTCGCGATGATCGAGCCGACCGAGAAGAACACGCCGTGCGCGAGGCCGGTGAGGATGCGCGCGACGATCAGCGATTCGTAGCTGGGCGCCTGCCAGGCGACGAGATTGCCGACGGTGAAGAGCGCCATCAGCCCGGCGAGCAGCGTCTTGCGCGGCACGCGGCCGGTGAGCGCGGTGAGCAGCGGCGCGCCGATGGCGACGCTCAGCGCATAGAGGCTGACGAGCAGGCCGGCGGACGGCAGGCTGACGCCGAGGTCGGCACCGATCGTCGGGATCAGCCCGACGATCACGAATTCGGTGGTGCCGATGGCAAAGGCGCTGATGGTCAGCGCAAGCAACGCGAGTGGCATGACGGGATCCGGGTTTCAGTAGGAATGGATCGCAGTGTGCCGGCTTTACTTTTGCTGAAAAACTCGTCTATAAACCAAATTGTTTTGATTTCAAATCAACAATGAAGATCACCCTAGACGAACTCCAGGCCTTTGCCGCCGTGGTCGACACCGGTTCGATCACCGCCGCCGCCCAGCAGCTCGACCTCACCGTGTCGGCCACGAGCCGCACGCTCGCACGGCTCGAGGAGAAGCTGAAGACCACCCTGCTGCGCCGGACCACGCGCCGGCTCGAACTGACCGAGGAAGGGCGCGCGTTCCTGCAGGATGCGCGCGCGATCATCGAATCGGTCGAGACGGCGGAAGAGCAGATGCTCGCGCGGCGCGAGATGCCGTCGGGGCGGCTGCGCGTCGATGCGGCGACGCCGTTCATGCTGCACGTGATCGTGCCGCTCGTGCGCGGCTATCGCGAACGCTTCCCGAAAGTCGAGCTGGAGCTGAACAGCAACGAGGGCATCATCGACCTGCTGGAGCGGCGCACCGACGTCGCGATCCGGATCGGGCGGCTGAAGGATTCGACGCTGCATAGCCGGCGGATCGGCAACAGCCGGGTGCGCATGCTGGCGAGCCCCGACTACATCGAAGCGCACGGGCAGCCGCGCAAGGTCGAGGACCTGCCGAAGCACACGCTGCTCGGCTTCACGCAGCCCGAATCGTTGAACGTATGGCCGATCCTCGGCACGGACGGCGAGCCGTGCCGCATCGAGCCGGACGTGTATTCGTCGAGCGGCGAAACGCTGCGGCGGCTTGCGCTGGAGGGCACGGGGGTCGTCTGCCTGTCCGATTTCGTGACCGCGCAGGATCGCGAGGCCGGGCGGCTCGTGCAGGTGCTCGCGCGGCAGACGCTCGACGTCCAGCAGCCGATTCACGCGGTGTACTACCGCAATACCGCGATCTCGTCGCGGATCGCGTCGTTCGTCGACTACCTGATCGAGGCGCTGGGCGGCGGCAGCGATGCGCCGACGCGGCGCAAGGCGGCGTGGCTGGGGCCCGTGTAACGGCGGCGGGCCGCGACAGAGCCGGGCGCACCGTGGCGGGCGCCCGTTGCGATGGGTGTGATGATGGGGCCGATCGATGTGACCAGCATGCCGCACGGCGCTCGCGCCGCCGGCATGCCGTCATGGGGAGCCGTGCTGGCGCTTGTTACGCTTCCTCGGCCCACGACATCCCGTCGCGCGCGAGCAGCGCCGACGAAGCCGCGGGCCCGAACGTGCCGGCCGTGTACAGGCGCGGCCGGTCGCCGAGCTGCTTCCAGCCGTCGAGGATCGGCTCGACCCACGACCAGGCGGCTTCGAGTTCGTCGCGGCGCATGAAGTGCGTGAGGCGGCCGCGGATCACGTCGATCAGCAGCCGTTCGTACGCTTCCGCGCGCCGCTCCGGAATCGCCTGCTGCAGGTCGAGGTTCAGGCTCACCGGCACCATGTTCATGCCGCTGCCCGGTTCCTTCGCGAGCATCTGCAACTGGATCGACTCTTCCGGCTGCAACTGGATCACGAGGCGGTTGCCGTAATTGCGCGGGCCGGTCGGGATGATCGAGAACGGCATGTCCGCGAACTCGATCACGATCTCCGACTGGCGGCGCTGCAGCCGCTTGCCGGTGCGCAGGAAGAACGGCACGTTCGCCCAGCGCCAGTTGTTGATGTGCGCGCGCAGCGCGACGAAGGTTTCCGCGCGGCTGTCCGCCGGCACGTTGTCTTCCTCGAGATAGCCCTTGACCGGCTGGCCGTCGACCGCGCCGGCCGTGTACTGGCCGCGCACCGTGTCGCGCGCGACGTCCGACAGCGACATCGGCCGCAGCGAGCGCAGCACCTTCAGCTTCTCGTCGCGCACCGCGTCCGGGTCGAGCGACACGGGCGGCTCCATCGCGACGATGCACAGCAGCTGCAGCAGGTGGTTCTGCACCATGTCGCGCAGCGCGCCGGTATGGTCGTAGAAGCCCGCGCGGCTGCCGACGCCGACCGTTTCCGCGACCGTGATCTGCACGCTGCGGATGTTCGGCGCCTGCCACAGCGGCCCGAAGATCGGGTTGCCGAAGCGCAGCACCATCAGGTTCTGCACGGTCTCCTTGCCGAGATAGTGGTCGATCCGGTAGATCTGCGATTCCTCGAAGTGCTTGCCGACCGCGTTGTTGATCGCCTTCGCGGACGCGAGATCGTGGCCCAGCGGCTTTTCGAGGACGACGCGCGAGTGCCTGTCGACGAGATGCGCGGCCGACAGGTTGTCGCAGATCGTCGTGAACAGCTCCGGCGACGTCGACAGGTAGAACACGCGGATCGCGTCGCCGCGCGCCGCTTCGGCGAGCCGCGCGTAGTCTTCCGGCGCGTTCACGTCGATCAGCACGTACTTGAACAGGTCGAGGAAGCGGCTCCACGCATCGGCGTCGAACGCCTTCTCGTCGATGAACGGGCGCGACTGCTCGTCCATGAACTTGCGATAGCCGTCGATGCCCCAGTCGCGTCGGCCGACCGCGATGATGCGCGTCTCCGGCGGCAGGTTGCAGTGCAGGTGCGCCATGTACAGCGCGGGCAACAGCTTGCGGGCGGCCAGGTCGCCGCCGCCGCCGAAGATGATCATGTCAACGGGCCGGTCGGCCGCGGTCTGGGTAGGCTGATTCGTCATGGGAGGTTCGCGTCTGAAACGGTGAGCGTGGAACGAACGTCGAGGCACAGGGCGCCGATACGTGAACGCACCCGTACGTGAAAACGCTAATAGTGCACGGTTTTGATGGATTGCGTATGGGTTCCCCCGGATGTAACAGGGCTTGCATTCCCCATGATCGCCCCATTATGATTGAGCGCTCACTCATTAAAGGAATCGATTGTGGCCCGACCGCGCAGTCCCGACAAGCACGACGCCATCCTCGCCGCGGCCGCGCGCGCGCTCGCCGAGGACGGCGCGAGCGCGACGACCGCGCGCATCGCCAGGCTGGCCGGCGTGGCGGAAGGCACGGTGTTCACCTATTTCGAGACCAAGGATGCGTTGCTGAACGCGCTCTACCTGAGCCTGAAGGCCGGCCTGCGCGAGGCGATGATGACCGGGTTTCCGGAACACGCGCCGGCCGAGCAGGCGGTGCGGCATGCGTGGAACGGCTATGTGTCGTGGGGCGTCGCGAATCCGGACGGCCGGCGTGCGCTGCAGCAGTTGGGCGTGAGCGGGCGCATCGACGACGCGCATCGTGCGGCCGGCTCCGAAGGCTTCGGCGGGATCGGTGCGCTGCTGCGCGAACAGGTCGCCGCGTCGGGCGCGCTGAACCGCGACGAAGCGCATGCGTTCTGTTCGGCGTTGTTCGCGTCGATCGCGGAAACCGCGATGGAATCCATCGCGCGCGATCCGGCGCGGGCCGATGCCTACCGGGAAGCGGGGTTTCGCGCGATGTGGGCCGTGTTGCACGCGGTGTGAATCAAGCATGGACGTCGGCGCGGCGCGTGCCGCGACGACGGGCGGGGCGTTTCAGGCAGGGCGATGCAGGTCATCAAGGATCGCATCATCGCCCATATTAATGAGTGAGTAATCATTCATTTTCATCGTTTCACCACGATCAAGGAGTGGAAAATGTCGAAAGTCTGGATGGTAACGGGGGCCGCACGCGGCCTCGGGCGAGCGATTTCGGAAGCCGTGCTGGCGGCGGGCGACCGACTGGTGGCCGGCGCACGCGACCCGGCGCGACTGGCCGATCTGGCCGAACGGTATGGCGACCGCTTGCTGCCGGTCGCGCTCGACGTCACCGACGAAGCGGCGGCGGAGCAGGCCGTCGCCGCGGCACGTGCCGCGTTCGGCCGCATCGACGTGCTGGTGAACAACGCGGGCTACGGCCATACGGCGCCGTTCGAGCAGATGGGCGCCGACGTGTTCCGCGATCAGGTCGAAACGAACCTGTTCGGCGTGATCAACCTGACGCGCGCGGTGCTGCCGACGATGCGCGCGCAGCGCGCGGGGCACATCTTCCAGGTGTCGTCGGTCGGCGGGCGGACGTCGACGCCCGGGTTGTCCGCGTATCAGGCCGCGAAGTGGGCGGTCGGCGGATTCAGCGACGTGCTCGCGAAGGAAGTCGCGCCGTTCGGCGTGCGCGTGTGCACGCTCGAACCGGGCGGAATGCGTACCGAATGGGCCGCGCAGGCGAAGCGCGACGTCGACGATCTGCTGCCCGACTATCAGCCGTCGGTCGGCAAGATTCTCGAGCTGCTCGGTGCGTATGGCGGCCACGAGATCGGCGATCCCGCGCGGATCGCGGCGCTGATCGTCGACCTGTCGCGCCGCGACGACGTGCCGCTGCGCCTGCTGCTCGGCGGCGATGCGCTGTTCGTCTGCGAGCAGGCGGAACGACAGCGCGCGGAAGAGGCGGCGCGGTGGCGCGACGCCACGCTGTCCACGCAGTTCCCGGACACGAAGCTGCCGGATGGGCTGGATGCGCTCAAGGCGATCGAGTAAGGGCGGCCGTCGTCGCGGGCGGCGCGTCGACCGTGCCGCCCGCGCAAGCCCGGTCGCGGGCCGGCGCGATCGATTTTCTCGGCGGAGCCGACGGGCCGTCGCGTCGGTGCGGCGATGCAGGCGTCATGCCGCAGCGCGCGGGCGTGGCGTGGGCGAACGTTTCCACCGTCAGGCGACGAACGGCTCGTCGGCTCGACCCCGACCTTTGCCGAAGCGGCGATCAGGTGCCGTATACGTTCTCGCAGAGCGCGACGCTCGCCCCCAGCTTCCGGGAGAGATCGGCGGCCGCATCCAGTTGCGGTCGATCGAGCTCGCCCGACTCGTGCGCGACGCTCAGGCGGGATGCCGGACCGGAAAGCGTCAGTGCCGCCATGAACTTGTCGCCGGCGCCGAAGACCGGCACCGCGAACGCCGCCGTGTGCACGTCGCGCGCGCCGGCGGTGAAGAGGGGCAGCGCAGGCGGCTTGTCGTAGATCGGTTCGCCGAGCCCCCAGAAGCGGATCACGTGGCTGATGGCGGTGTCGTCGAGCGGCAGCTTCGTGCCCGCGAGGCGCGTTTCACGTAGACCTTCGGACGGCTCGACGCGAAACAGGCAAAGCCGCTGCCCGTTGTCGTGCACGTAGTACGATGCGCTTTCCTTCGTCAGCGCGGCCAGCGCATGCAGCGCCGGTTCCACCACCGTGGACAGATGGAAGGACTGCTCGTACAGCTTGCCGAGGTACAGCACGCGATGTCCGAGCGAATAGTTGCCGGACTGCGCACGCACGACGTAGCCCATTCGCTCCAGCGAGTTCATCAGCCGATAGACCGTCGTCTTGTGCATGCCGGATGCCTGCGACAGCGTCGCGAGCGACTGCGATTCCGCGCCGGGCTTGAAGCAGTCCAGCAGCGCAAGCGCCTTTTCCACGGCAACGACTCCGTCGTTTCCCATTCCTTCTCTCCCGGTCGACATTCACCTGATATTTTACAGAGTAAAACGCTGGTTTACCACGTAAAAGGGTAAACGCCAGTGCCATGGCGCGCGTCGTCTGGTTATAGTGGTTTCACCATGTACACCAGTGTTGTACAGAGTACAACGCACAACTCGAGGTCGAATCATGAGCAACACATCCGCCAGCACTTCTCCGATCAATCGCGACATCGAACGCGTGTCGCCCGAACTCGTTCAGGCGGCCGCGCGTTACCAGGCCGCGATCCTGGCCGACGTCGCGGGCCGCCGCGGCACGGTGCATGGTCGCGTGCGGCCGTTGTCGCTGAAGATGAAGGTCGCCGGCCCCGCGATCACGGTCGAAGTCCGCGCGGGCGACAACCTCGCGATCCATGCGGCGCTCGCCGTCGCGAAGCCGGGCGACGTCGTCGTGGTCGACGGCAAGGGCGACATCTCGTGCGCGCTGCTCGGCGAAATCATGGCGGCGCAGGCGAAGGCGAGCGGCATCGCCGGTATCGTCATCGACGGCGCGGTGCGCGACGCGCATGAACTGGCCAATGGCGACTATCCGGTCTTCGCGGCCGGCCTCAATCCGTGCGGCCCGACCAAGAGCATCGCGGGGCGCGTGAATGCGCCGATCTCGCTCGGCGGCACGGCGGTCAATCCGGGCGACCTGGTGGTGGGCGATGCCGACGGCGTCGTCGTCATTGCGCGCGCCGACGTCGCGCGCATCGTCGATCTCGCGCAGAAAAAGCTCGACTTCGAGACCGCGCGTATCGCGGCGATCCACAAGGGCGACCTTCGTCCAGGCTGGATCGAGAAGGAACTGCGCGCGGCCGGCATGCTGGCCGAAGGCGAGGCGCTGTGATGCACGCCGCTTCGCCTAAACCCGTGGTCCTCGTGACCGCCGCCGACCTTGCGCCGCAAGCGCTCGACATGCTCGCGCAGTTCGACGTCGTGTTCGCCGGCAAGCAACCGACCGAGGACGACATCGTGGCGCTGTGCATCGAGCACAAGCCGGTCGCGATCATCGTCCGGTACGGCAAGATCAACGCCCGCATCATGGATGCCGCCGAAAACCTGCAGGTGATTTCGAAGCACGGCAGCGGCATCGACGTGATCGATCAGGACGCGGCTGCCGCACGCGGCATCGCGGTGCGCGCGGCGGTCGGCGCGAATGCGGCCGCCGTCGCCGAGCACGCATGGGCGCTGTTGCTCGCATGTGCGAAGTCGGTTCCGCAGCTCGATATGCGCATGCGCGAAGGTCATTGGGACAAGTCGACGCACAAGTCCGTCGAACTCGACGGGCGCACGCTCGGCCTCGTCGGTCTCGGCGCGATCGGCCGGCGGGTGGCCGCGATCGGCGCGGCGTTCGGGATGAAGGTGCTCGCATTCGATCCGTTCGCCAAGGAAGCGCCTGTCGGTGTGAAGCTCGTGCCGCTCGACACGCTGTACGCGGAGTCGGACGTCGTGTCGCTGCATTGTCCGTTGACGGCCGACAACCGCCGGATGCTCAACCGCGACACGCTCGCGCGTTTCAAGCGCGGGGCGATCGTCGTCAATACCGCACGCGGTGGCTTGATCGACGAACCCGCGCTTGCCGACGCGCTGGCGAGCGGCCAGGTGCGCGCGGCCGGGCTCGACAGCTTCGACGTCGAGCCGATGACGACGCCGCACCCGTTCCAGCAGATCCCCAACGTGATTCTGTCTCCGCATATCGGCGGCGTCAGCGATGCCGCGTACGTGAACATGGGCAAGGGCGCGGCCGCCAACGTCCTCGCGGTGCTCGACGAACGCGCGCACAGCGCGGCTTGAACCCTGAACATCGAGGAACGCATGTTTTATCTGACGAACCCCGACGTGCGCGAAGCCGACGTGTTCACGCGGATGCCGGACAAGTTTCGCAAGCCGGACGTCCGCACGGAATGGGCGCGCGCGAATCGCGGCGGCATGGTCACGGATTCCTTTCTCGAAGGGCCGGTCTGGGATCCGGACGGCTATCTGTTCGTGACCGACATTCCGCACGGACGCATCTTCCGCATTTCGCCGTCGGGCGACTGGGAGCTCGTCGTCGAATACGACGGCGAGCCCAACGGGATGAAGCGCTTCGACGCATCGCACCTGATCATCACCGACTACCGGAACGGCCTGATGCTGCTCGATATCGTGCGCGGTGAAATTCGCCCGTATCTCGAGCGCCGCAACACCGAGCGCTTCAAGGGCGTGAACGACCTGACGTTCGACTCGGCCGGCAATATCTATTTCACCGACCAGGGGCAGACCGGGCTGCACGATCCGACGGGCCGCGTGTATCGGCTGTCGCCCGACGGCAAGCTCGACATGCTGCTCGGCACCTGCCCGAGCCCGAACGGGCTCGTGCTGTCGCGCGACGAGAAAGTGCTGTTCGTCGCGATGACGCGCGGCAATGCCGTGTGGCGCATGCCGCTGCAGGCCGACGGGTCGGTCACCAAGGTCAGCCAGTTCTTTACCTCCTACGGACCGAGCGGCCCCGACGGTCTCACCGTCGATCTCGAAGGCCGCCTGTTCGTCGCGAATCCGGGGCTCGGGCGCGTGTGGGTGCTCAACCACTGCGCGGAGCCTGTCGAGATCCTGACCGGGCCGAAAGGGGCGTCGCTCACGAGCGTGTGCTTCGGCGGCGCCGACATGAAGACGCTTTTCATCACCGAATCGACGTCCGGTTCCGTGCTGAAAGCGGAGATGAGCATCGCCGGCCCGCTGCCGAAACAGGCAGGGAAGCAGGCAGTGAAGCAGGCAGTGAAGCAGGCAGTGAAGCAGGACTGAGACCCCCGAGCCGGGAAGCCGCGCGTCGGCTTCCCGCCCGCATGCCGAAAGATCGTGCCGCCAGCCGCGCGACGAAGGAGACAAGCATGACCATTTCGCACGCGCTGCGTGCCGGCGATGACGCACCGCGCGCCGACGCACCATCGTCGGCGCAGCTTGCCGGCGACGATTACGCGGCCAGCGAGCGCACGCTCGCGAAGGCGTTCCGGCGCATTCTGCCGTTCATCTTCGTCTGCTACGTGATCAGCTATCTCGACAGGACCAACGTCGGTTTTGCCGCGCTGACGATGAACAAGGATCTCGGTCTGACGGCCGAGCAGTTCGGTGTCGGCGCCGGCCTGTTCTTCATCGGCTATTTCCTGTTCGAGATTCCGAGCAACCTGATCATGCAGAAGGTCGGGGCGCGCGTGTGGATCGCGAGAATCATGATCACGTGGGGCCTGTTCTCGATGGCGACGGCGTTCGTCGTCGGACCGAAAAGCTTTGCGGCCGCGCGCTTCCTGCTCGGGCTCGCCGAGGCGGGGTTCACGCCCGGCATCTACCTGTATTTCACGCACTGGTTTCCCGGCAAGTGGCGCGCGAAGGTGACGGCCGCCTTCCTCGTCGGCATTCCCGTCGCGAACATGATCGGCTCGCCGATTTCCGGTGCGCTGCTCGAACTCGGCGGCCTGCACGGGCTGCGCAGCTGGCAGTGGCTGCTGCTGATCGAAGGCGTACCGGCCGTGATGCTCGGCGTCGCGTGCCTGTTCGTGCTGGCCGACCGTCCCGAGAAAGCCGCGTGGCTCAGTGACGAAGAGAAGGCGTCGCTCGCGAAGCGCCTCGCGTTCGAGCAGCGCGACATCGGCGCGAAGCACGGCAGCAAGCTGCGCGACGCGATGACGAACTGGCGCGTGTTCGTGCTCGCGTTCGTCAACTTCTGCGGGATCGTCGGCTCGCTCGGCGTCGGCTTGTGGATGCCGCAGATCATCAAGCAGTTCGGCGTCGAACACGCGGTGGTCGGCTGGCTGACGGCGATTCCGTATGCGATCGGCGCCGGCGTGATGCTCGGGTGGGCGCGTCTCGCCAATCGGGCGGCCAACCGTATTCCGTATATCGCCGGTGCGCTGGCTGTCGCCGCCGCGGCGTTGTGCGCGAGCGCCTTCATTCATGCGCCGGTTTTCAAGCTGATCGCGCTGTGCGTCACGGTGAGCGGGATCCTCGCGTTCCAGGCGACTTACTGGGCCATCCCGTCCGGATTCCTCACCGGACGGGCTGCCGCGGGCGGACTCGCGCTGATCGTGTCGGTCGGCAATCTCGGCGGTTTCGTCGGGCCGTCGATGATCGGCGCGCTCAAGCAATTCTCCGGCGGCTTCACCGCGCCGCTCATCGCCGTGTCGGGTGTGCTGCTGCTCGGCGCGCTGACCATCGCGTGGCTCGGCGATCCGGGCGCGGGCGCCGGCGAAGCGCCTGCCGCCCGCGAGGCGTGAATGTTCTTTCGCCGGAAGACCCACCCACAAAAAAACAGTTTGGAGACTTCATGTCGTCGAATCAGGCCAGCCAGAATTCCCGCCCGAAACCCCGCCTCATGCTCGGCGCCCTCACCGTCGCGAGCGCGACCGCGTGGTGCGGCACCGCGCATGCGCAAAGCAGCGTCACGCTGTACGGCATTGCCGACGTCGGCATCGAGCACATCAACAATACGAGTACCGGCGGCGCGCAGACGCGCGAAGCGTCGGGCAATCTGTCCGGTTCGCGCTGGGGACTGAAGGGCGTCGAGGATCTCGGCGGCGGCATGAAAGCCCTGTTCCAGCTGGAAAACGGCTTCAACATCAATGACGGCACGACCGCGCAGTCGACGAAAGGCCTCGGTGCGAATGCCGCCACGACGTCGCGGATTTTCGGCCGGCAGGCGTGGGTCGGGCTGGCGTACCGGGGTCAGCAGCTGACGTTCGGCCGCCAGAACGCGCTCTTCTATGAACAGGCCGTGGCCTTCGACCCGATGGGCGCGTCGTCGCGATACTCGGTGCTGTCGCTCGACTACGCGGCGGCCGCGCGTATCGACAATTCGGTGAAGTACACCGGCGTGTTCGGTCCGCTGACGGCGCAAGCCATGTACAGCACCCGCTACGACACCGGGTACGGCGCCGAGGTGCCGGGCGCGCAACTCACCGGCCGCTTCTACAGCGGGGCGCTGACTTTCTCGCAAGGGCCGCTCGCCGCGAGCGTGTCGTACGAGCAGCGCAACAGCAACACCGTCGCGACGAACACGGGCACCGAGCGTCGTGCGACGGCCGCCGCGTCGTATGCGCTCGGACCGGTGAAGGGATTCGCCGGCTATCGCTATCTTCGGGCGTCGAACGCGTTCCTGCCGGCGAACCCGATCCGGGTCGCGAACGGCTCCGAAGCCAGCGCGGCAAACCTGTACTGGGCCGGCGCGCAATATGCGGTGTCGCCCGCGTTCGTGGTCACGGCAACCGCCTATTACCAGGACGTGCATTCGACCAGTGCCGATCCGTGGCTCGCCGTGCTCTGCGCGGACTATCTGCTGTCGAAGCGCACGGATATCTATGCGACGGCGGGTTTCGCGCGTAACAAGGGCGGCTCCGCGCTCGGCGTGAACGGCTATGGCACGGTCGCACCCGATCACAACCAGACGGGCGTGGTGATCGGCATGCGCCAGTAGTTCTGACGGCGAGCGCGATGCAGATCGTTCACGCGCCCCATCTGCCCGTCCGGCCCGAGTGGCTCGCGTTGCGCGACGAGCCGGTGCTCGAACCCGAGCTTGCGATCGTCGACGCCCATCATCACCTGTGGGACCGGCAGACCGGGCGCTATCTCGCGGACGAGTTCGGTGCGGACGTGCGCAGCGGGCATCGCGTCGTGTCGACGGTTTACGTGCAGTGCCGATCGATGTTGCGTGCAAGCGGGCCGGATGCGTTCAAGCCGGTCGGCGAAGTGGAATTCGCGAGCGGCGTCGCCGCGATGTTCGACAGCGGCGCATACGGTCCCGCGCGATGCTGCGAGGCCATCGTCGGCGGCGCCGATCTGTCGCTCGGTGCGGAACTCGAGGCGGTGCTCGACACGATGCTGCAGGTATCCGACGGGCGACTGCGCGGGATCCGCAACCCGCTCGCGTGGCATGCGAGCCCCGACGTGCGATCGAGCCCGGTGACGCCGCCGCGCGACCGGATGTCGGACCCGGCATTCCGGCAGGGCGTGACGACGCTCGGCCGCTACGGGCTGTCGCTGGACGCGTGGGTCTATCACACGCAGCTCGACGACCTGTACGAACTCGCCCGTGCATGCGACGGCGTCACCATCGTCATCGACCATTTCGGCGGCCCGCTCGGCGTGGGCCCGCATGCCGGCCGGCGCGCGGAAGTGCATGCGCAATGGAAACGGCAACTCGCGCGTCTCGCCGCGCTGCCGAACACGCGCATGAAGCTCGGCGGCGCGGGCATGACCGTGTTCGGTTTCGACTTCGCCGCGCGCGACCTGCCGCCGTCGTCGCCCGAACTGGCGGCGGCGTGGCAGCCGTATTTCGACACCTGCGTCGAATGCTTCGGCGTCGATCGCTGCATGTTCGAAAGCAACTTCCCCGTCGACAAGGGGATGTTTTGCTATCGCGTGCTGTGGAACGCCTTCAAACGACTCGCGTCCGCGATGTCGGCCGATGAACGGGCCGCGCTGTTCAGCCGGACGGCCGCATCGACGTATCGCATCGCGCTTCCCGGAGACAACCCATGAAGACGAGTGCAACCGCGGCGACGCAGGACATGGAGTCCGCCGCCGCGGAAAAAGGATTGACGCGCGTGACCGGTACCGAATGGCGTTCGCTGTCGCTCGCGGGGCTCGGCTGGACGTTCGAGAGCTACGACTCGTTCCTGCTGTCGCTGCTGCTGCCGACGCTCGCGCTGCAATTCGGGCTGAGCAAGGCGCAGCTCGGCATGTTCACGAGCGTCACGGCGGCCGGACAGATCGTCGGCGGCATTCTGTTCGGCTTCGTGTCGGACCGGATCGGGCGCGTGCGCACCGCGCTGCTCTGCGTCGGCATCTACTCGCTGTTCTCCGGCCTGATCGCATTCGCGCCCGACGCGCACGGGTTTGCCGCGCTGCGCTTTGTCGGCGCGCTCGGCATGGGCGGAACCTGGACCGCCGGCGCGGCGCTGATCGCGGAGACCTGGCACCCGAGCCGGCGCGGCAAGGGCGGTGCGCTGATGCAGATGGGCTTGCCGATCGGCGCGATTCTCGCGATCGCGATCTCGGGCATCGTCGGCGCCGCGCATGGCGGATTGGGCGGCGACAGCTGGCGTCTGCTGTTCCTGATCGGTGCGTCGCCGTTCTTCATCCTGTTCTGGGTCGCGCGCAAGACGCCGGAATCACCGATCTGGCTCGAACGCCGGCATGTGAAGTCGCAGGCCCGCACGCCCGGCACGGCCAATCACGAGAAACTGAACGTGCGCGGCCTGCTCACCGCCTTCTGCTTCATCTTCTTTCTGCAGTACCTGTACTGGGGCGTATTCACGTGGACGCCGACGTTCCTCGTCACGGTGAAGCACCTCGACTTCGTGCACAGCCTGAAGTTCGTGCTGGCGCTGCAGTTCGGCGCGATCGCCGGATTCCTGCTGTTCTCGGCATGGGTCGACCGCATCGGCCGGCGGCCGATGTTCCTGGCGTACCTGCTGGTCGGCGCGCTGGCCGTCGGCGTGTACATCGTGTCGGCGAATCCGTTGCTGCTGATGACCGCGATCTTCCTGACCGGCTTCAGCGTGAACGGCATCTTCGCGGGTGCCGGCCCGTTCCTCGCGGAGATCATCGGCAACACGGCATCGCGCGGGTTCTTCATGGGCCTCGCGTACAACGGCGGCCGGCTCGGCGGCTTCATCGCGCCGCTGATCATCGGCGCGCTCGCGTCGACGTCGGGCGGCTTCGTGCTCGGACTCGCGACGACGATCGTCGCATTCGTCGCTGCGGCCGTGGTCGTGCTGGTCGCGCCCGAAACGCGCGGGAAGGCGTTGTCATGAACGTGGCGACGCAAGCGGGGTGGGTGAGCCGGCTGTTTCCCGCGCTGTCGGAGGCATCGCTGCGGCGCTATCTGAGCGGGCAGGTCGCGTCGGTGCTCGGCAGCTGGACGCAGAACGTCACACTGAATCTGCTGATCTATCACCTGTCCGGCTCGGCGGCGATCCTCGCGCTGCTCAACTTCCTGCTGTACGGGCCGCAACTGATCGTCGCGCCGGTGGCGGGCTCCCGCATCGGATCGGCCAACGCGCGCCGCGTGACGCTCTGCGTGCTGACGGCGTCGCTGCTGCTGACGGGCAGCCTCTTCACGTTGTCGCTGCTCGGCCTGCTCGGCGTGAAGCTGATCCTCGCGCATGCACTGGCGATCGGCGTGTCGAGCGCGGTGGAAACGCCGGCACGGCAGGTGCTGCTGCTGACGAGCCTGCAGGATGCAACGCACACGTCCAATGCGGTCGCGATGAACACGATGGTCTACAACGTCGGGCGCATGGTCGGCCCGACCATCGCCGGATTCGTCTATCCGACGCTCGGGCCGCGGACGTCGTTTGCGATCTACGCGCTCGCGCTGTGCTTCATGGCGGCGTGCGTGCGCTCGATCCGGGCGGCGTCGGTGGACCGCCCGTCGCGCGCGGAGAGCGGCCTGCGCGACGCGGTCGGTTACGTGCTGTCCGATGCGTTCTCGGCCCGCTATCTGCCGATTCTCGCGTGCATCGGCCTGTTCGCCGGCAGCTACCAGACGCTCGTGCCGCTGCTCGCGGACCAGGGCTTTCACGACGCCGCGCGCTTTACCGGTGTATTCTTCGCGTGCGCCGGCGCCGGCTCGTTGAGCGCGGCGGTGCTGCTGTCGTCGGCGCTCGGCCCGCGCGCGTCGCACCGGTTCATCGCGTATGCGCCGTGGACGGCCGTCGGCGCGCTGGCCGTGCTGGCCGCGACGACCGATGCGGCGGGATCGATTCCCGCGTTCTATGCGCTCGGCTTCAGCCTCACGTTCGCGGCCACGTCGACCAACGCGACCATTCAGCGCCAGTGTCCGGAGCACGTGCGCGGCGGGCTCGTCGGGATGTACGGCATGGCCTACAACGGCACGATGCCGTTCGGTTACCTGCTCGTCGGCAGCGCGTCCGAGGCGCTCGGCGTGCGACACACCTTTGCCGCCATGGCGGCCGTGCTCGCGAGCGGCGTCATCGCGGTCATCGCGTGGCAACGGTTCACTCGTTCACAGATACGCGCGTAAGCGCACAATAAACGGAGACAACATGCAAACCGGTTTCATGGAAGCGTCCGCGATCGAGCGCCGGACCTTACGCAAGGTCGTCTGGCGGCTCATTCCCTTCTTGATGATCTGCTACCTGCTTGCCTTCATCGACCGGGGCAACGTCGGGATGGCATCGCTGCAGATGAACCATGACCTGGAAATGTCGGCACAGGTCTTCGGCTTCGGCAGCAGCCTGTTCTTCATTTCATACTTCTTTTTCGAAGTGCCGAGCAATCTCGCGCTGCAGAAATACGGCGCGCGGATCTGGATCGCACGGATCATGATCACGTGGGGCATCGTGTCGGCGGCGACCGCGCTCGTGCACAACGCGACGACGTTCTATGTGCTGCGATTCCTGCTGGGCGCCGCCGAGGCCGGCTTCTTCCCGGGCGTGCTGCTTTATCTGTCGTACTGGATTCCCGCGCAGTACCGTGCGCGGATCGTCGCGACGTTCATGGTCGCGATTCCGGCCGCGAGCTTCATCGGCTCGCCGATCTCCGCGCTGCTGTTGCAGATGGACGGCGTCTGGGGCCTGCGCGGCTGGCACTGGCTGTTCATCCTCGAAGGCATTCCGACCGTGCTGCTCGGCATCGCGTGCCTGTTCATGCTGACGAACAAGCCGGACGACGCGAAGTGGCTCGACGACGACGAGCGCGCATGGCTCACGGCCGCGCTGGCCGCGGGCCACAAGACGCGCAAGAAGGTGCCGTCTCTGCCGCTCACGCAGCTGTTCCGCAACCGCTACGTGCTGTGCCTCGCGCTCGTCGACACGTGTGCTTCCGCGGCAGGCAGCACGCTGTCCGTGTGGCAGCCGCAGCTGCTGAAGTCGTTCGGCCTGACCGTCATGGAGACCGGCCTGCTGAATTCGGTGCCGTACGCGGTGGCCTCGGTCCTGATGGTCTACTGGGGCCGGCGCTCGGACCGCGTCGGCGAACGGCGCTGGCACACGGTCGTGCCGATGCTGCTGATCGGCGTGGGCCTGTTCGCGACGTCGCTGAGC
The DNA here is from genome assembly GCF_003294055.1 of Burkholderia reimsis. Classification (NCBI taxonomy): domain Bacteria; kingdom Pseudomonadati; phylum Pseudomonadota; class Betaproteobacteria; order Burkholderiales; family Burkholderiaceae; genus Burkholderia; species Burkholderia reimsis. Next base: position 118,841 of record NZ_QMFZ01000009.1, on the reverse strand, counting down.
GGATCGCTGCTGCCGACGGTCTGCATGCTCTGTGCGGTGCTGGTCGGCGCGTATTCGTTCAAGGGCCCGTTCTGGGCGCTCGCGACCGACATGCTGTCCAACAGCACCGTGGCGGCCGGGCTCGCGACGGTCAATGCGATCGCGAACCTGCTCGGCGGCGGGCTGATGGTGAACGTGTACGGGTGGGTGAAGGCGGCGACGGGCAGCTACGCGCTCGCATTGATGCCGCTCGCGATCCTCACGCTCGTGAGCGTCGCGACGCTGCTGCTGCTCACGCGCGATCATGCGTCCGGCAAGCTGGTCGGCAAGACGGGGACGATCTGATCATGGCGCGCATCGCGAGACGCGAATTCCTCAGGATCGCCGGCGCGACGCTGGCTTCGGCCGCATTGCCGACGCTGGCCGCGGCCGACGAAACGTGGTCGAGCGGCAACGAGCGCCCGGTGTTCCAATTGCCCGAAGGGGCGATTGACTGCCACATGCACATCTACGACGACCGGTTCCCGGTCGCGCCGGGCACGACGCTGCGGCCGCCGAATGCGACCGTCGCGCAATACCGGCGCGTGCAGACGCGTATCGGCGTGACGCGCAACGTGGTCGTGACGCCGTCGACGTACGGGACGGACAACCGCTGCACGCTGGCGGCGCTCGCGCAGTTCGGCGACGACGCGCGCGGGGTGGCCGTCGTCGACGGCACCGTGAGCGACGACGAACTTCGGGCGCTCAATCGCGGCGGCATCCGTGCGATCCGGTTCAACCTGAGCTATCCGGGCGCGACGACGCTCGACATGCTGGCGCCGCTCGCCGCGCGCATTGCGAACCTCGGGTGGCATATCGAACTGGTGGTGCAGGGCGCGCGGCTGCCGGAGCTGGAGCCACATCTTGCGGCGCTGCCGTGCCCGCTCGTCATCGACCATATCGCGCATGTGCCGCAGCCCGGCGGGCTGTCGTCGGCCGCGTTTCGTACCGCGCAACGCCTCGTCGAAAAGGGCCATACGTGGATCACGTTGTCGGGGCCGTACGTCGACAGCAAGTCGGGCGCGCCGGCCTACGACGACGTCGCGCCGGTCGCGAAGGCGCTGATCGACATGGCGCCGGAGCGCATGCTGTGGGGCACCGACTGGCCGCACCCGACGCAGAAGACGGACAAGCCGGACGACGCGAGCATGCTGGACGTGATCGCCGGCTGGATCGGGCGGGCGGACTGGCAGCAATTGATATTCGTCACGAACCCGGCGAAGCTGTACGGATTTGCGTAGCGCAAGGAGGATGTCGCGAGACTCCTTCGCGAATAGGTGTCGTTTTTGAACCCGTGTCCGGAATCATGGCCTATTCGACATTGCGAGGGCGGCGAGCCGGGTGCCAGAATCGGCGTGCGGCATCTGGACAGGCCGATGCCGCACGTGTTCGATCGATCACCCGGAATCCTGAATACCATGCCCTATCTGCAACTGGACGTGAACGACCACTATTCGGCGGAAACCAAGCGGTCGCTCGCCGCCAAAATGAGCGAGACCTATGCGCGGATGATGTCGGTCGATATTCGGCGTATCAGCGTCGCGATCCGCGAGCTGGGGCAAGGTGGCGTGTGGCGTATTGCCGAGGCCGGCGAAGCGCCGGTCCCGGTCGCCGTGATGATGCTGGATATCCGGCGGGGCCGCCCGCCCGGGCAGCGCATGGAACTGGCGCAGGCACTTTGCGCGCACTGCGTGGAGATGCTCGGCTTGCGTGAGGATCGGCTCAATGTCGAATTCACGCAGCATTCCGGCGATGAAATGTACCACCCGGCGCTGGGCGGCTATAGCCCGGAGTGGGCTCCCGGCGAGCAGTAGATTTTCCGCCTGGACAGCGCGCGGCGGCAGCCTTGGCACGTCGTTGACGGGACCCACTCGTCATGCGCGATGGACGAAGCGAGCGCTCACGGTTTGAGCCAGCAAGACTGCGCGGTACCTGTCTGCCTGTTGGTTCAACAAGTCCTAATTCATGAGCGGCGCCACCCCGGAGGCTCGCTGGATGGTCTGCGGGGGTTGCCCAAACGCGCGCAGAAATGCCTGGCGCATGCGCTCGCGGTCGCCGAATCCGGTTTCTCTCGCAATGATTTCGATCGGGTGGCGCGTCGTTTCCATCATCAGGCGGGCGGCTTCGACGCGCAGCCGCTCAACCGCCTTGGCGGGGGATTGCCCCGTTTCCTCCCGGAACACGCGGCTGAATTGGCGTGGGCTCAAACGTGCCGCCTCTGCCAGACGTTCCACCGACAGATCGCTCGCCAGGTTTTCGCTCGCGTAGGTCAGCGCCATTTGCACGCGGTCCGATCGCGCGTTCAGTTCCAGCAAGGTCGAGAATTGCGACTGGCCACCGCCGCGCCGTTGGTACAGCACGAGCTTGCGCGCGACCATGCGCGCCGTTTCCAGCCCGAAGTCGCTTTCGACGATCGCCAGCGCCAGATCTACCCCGGCGCTCATGCCGGCCGAAGTCCAGACCTGACCGTCCACGACGAAGATGCGATCTTCGTCGAGCTGCACGTTCGGATATTGCTTCTTGAAGGCCCGCGCGTGATACCAGTGCGTCGTGGCACGTTTCCCGTCGAGGAGCCCGGCGGCCGCGAGGACGAAGGCTCCCGTACATATCGACGCAATGCGCCGCGAGTGGAAGGGCGCGCGACGCAGGAAGTCGACCAGCGTCGCCGACGGCAGCCGGCATTCGTTGTCGCCGGCGACGATCAGCGTGTCATATCCCGCTTCGGCCAGCGGTTCGGTGTTGACCGAAAAGCCCTGCGACGACATGACCGCGCCGCCGTGCTCGGACGCGATCCGGAACTGGTACACCTCTTCGCCGCGCAGCAGATTCGCGTACTCGAACACGCTCGCCACTGCGAGCGCGAGCGACTGGAACTGGGGGTAAACAACAAGCCCGACGGTGTGCATGACGTCCGCCATGTGTGTGTCCTGATCAATTGAATCTAGCATAAAACGGACATCGTCACGGGCGGCGTCGGCGTGTCATCAGATGGCATGGCGCGCGGTCGCCTTCAGGAAGCAATGCGCCGAGCGGAGCCAGCGACAGCACCGATTTTGGGTAACCGGGCGCCTGTTTCAAAGGACGAATCTGCAAGGTTTCCGGTCAGCGTGCGGATGGCATGAATCATTGCATATATGACATTGAGGATGAGTTCGGTCGACGCCAGAATTCGTTCCACGAACCGACACCCGGTCGGCTCAATTCACGGAACGGAAAAATCATGACCACTTCCACGAAAGGCACCGCGCTGATCACGGGCGCATCGGCTGGCATCGGCGCCGTTTACGCAGACCGCCTCGCGAAGCGCGGCTACGACCTCGTCCTGGTGGCGCGTAACCAGGACCGTCTGAACACGCTCGCGCGCCGCCTCATGGCCGAAACCGGCCGCTCGGTCGAGACCGTCGCCGCCGATCTGAACGACAAGGCCGCGCTCGCGAAGATCGAAGGCGTCCTGCGCGAGAACAGCAACATCACGATGCTGGTGAACAACGCGGGAATCGGCTCGGTCGCGTCGATTCTCGACGGCGACGTCGACACGATGGAATCGATGATCAATCTGAACATCACCGCGCTCACGCGCCTGACTTACGCCGTCGCACCGGTATTCGCCAGCAAGGGCACGGGCACCATCATCAACATCAGCTCGGTCGTCGGTATTGCGGTCGAACTGCTGAACGGCGTGTACAGCGCATCGAAGTCGTATGTGCTGAGTTTCGGTCACACACTTCAGCGCGACCTGGCGGACAAGGGCGTGCGCGTGCAGACCGTGCTGCCAGCAGCGACGGCGACCGAGTTCTGGGATGTGGCCGGCTATGCGAAGCAGAAGGAGGCCGCCAGCACGATGTCGGCCGACGACCTGGTGGATGCCGCGCTCGCGGGCCTCGATCAGGGCGAGTTGGTGACGATCCCGACGCTCCATGACGCCGATGGCTGGACGCAATGGGAAGCGGCCCGCCGCGCACTCACGCCCCAATTCGCCAACGCCAAGGCCGCTCCGCGCTACGCGGCGGATGCCGGGACCGGCGCTTGAACCGGCTCACTCAATTTTTCAGAAGGTATTGATCATGAACATTCTCAAGATCGGTGCGGCCGTACTCGCAACGGCCACCGCGTTTGCATTGCCGGTGGGCGCGTCGGCGCAGTCGCGCGGCAAGGTGCTGGTTGTCATGTCGAGCGCTCACACGCTCGATCTGCGCGACGGCAAGAAGTACTCGACGGGTTATTACCTCAATGAATTCGTCGTGCCGTACCGCAAGCTCGTCGAGGCCGGCTACGAGCCGGTGATCGCCAATCCGAACGGCGACATGCCGGTGATGGACGCGAACTCGAACAACACGCTGTTTTTCGGCGGCGACGATACGGCGCGTGCGGACGCACTGAAATACGCACAAGGCATCGCGCAACTGAAGCATCCGAAGACGCTGGCGTCAGTCGTCTCCGAGGGGACCGCCGGTTACGTCGGCCTGTTTATCCCGGGCGGCCATGCGCCGATGGTCGACCTGCTCAAGGACCGGAATCTCGGCAAGATCCTGGTCAGCTTCCACGACAGCGGCCGTCCCACCGGGATCATCTGTCACGGGCCGATCGTGTTGCTGTCCACGCTGCGCGACCCGAATGCCTTCGTTGCATCGATGGTCGCCAACGACGGCAACGCGAATTCCCTCGCGGCCGGCTGGCCGTATGCCGGTTACCGGATGACTGTCTTCTCGACGGGCGAGGAGCAGCAGCTCGAAGGCCCGAGCGGGCTCGGCGGCAACGTGCAGTTCTATCCGGTGAACGCGTTGGCCGAAGCCGGCGCTCACGTCGACACGGTGGCGAACTGGCACAGCAACGTGGTCGTCGATCGCGAGCTGATCACGGGGCAGCAGCCGATGTCGGCGCCGGAATTCGGCGACGTCCTCGTGGCGAAACTGAATGCCCGGACGAACTGAATTCGTCTGCGATGGCAACGGCCGGGCGTGTCGCGCCCGGCCGCTCCGACTTGGTTGCCAATTACCGGAAAGCCGTGACGTTCGCGTCGAAAGCGATAAGCCGACTACGCATTAACCCTGATTAAAAATACTTATCACGGTGAAAAATTCCGCATCTTATTGAACCGATATCGGCTGGCTATAGTGGCTCGCTTTCCCGCACGCGCCACCGGCGTGCGCAGACAAACGCAGGAGCCCCTTGATGACCACCGATACCCGCTTCACCGAAGTCGAGGATCTGATGCCCGCCGCCGGCGGGCTGCGCGAGATCCGTCACCACATCCATCACCACCCCGAACTCGCATACGAAGAGCACGACACGGCCGCGCTCGTCGCGGACAAGCTCGAGCAATGGGGCTGGCAGGTGACGCGCGGGGTCGGCAAGACGGGCGTGGTCGGCACGCTGCGGGTGGGCGACGGCGCGCGCAGCATCGGCATTCGCGCGGACATGGACGCACTGCCGATCGTCGAGGCGACCGGCCTGCCGTATGCGAGCGGCACGCACGGCAAGATGCACGCATGCGGCCACGACGGCCACACGACGATGCTGCTCGGCGCCGCGCAGCATCTCGCGAAGACACGCAACTTCTCCGGCACCGTGCACCTGTATTTCCAGCCGGCGGAAGAGCACGGCGTCGACAGCGGCGCGAAGAAGATGATCGACGACGGTCTGTTCGAACGCTTCCCGTGCGACGCCGTGTTCGGCATGCACAACCATCCGGGCGCGGCGCCGGGCGTGTTCCTCACGCGGCGCGGCCCGTTCATGTCGGCCGGCGACAAGGCGATCGTCACGATCGAAGGCGTCGGCGGCCACGCGGCACGGCCGCACCTGACGGTCGACCCGGTCGTCGTCGCGGCCAGCATCGTGATGGCGCTGCAGACGATCGTCGCGCGCAACGTCGACCCCGCGCAGCCGGCGGTCGTCACGGTCGGCTCGATGCACGCGGGCACCGCGAACAACGTGATCCCGAACGGCGCGCGCCTCGAACTCAGCGTGCGTTCGTTCAGCCCCGACGTGCGCGCGCTGCTCAAGCGCCGCATCACCGAGCTGGCCGAATCGCAGGCCGCGAGCTACGGCGCGACGGCCAGTGTCGAGTACATCGAAGGTTATCCGGTCGTCGTCAATACGGATGCCGAAACGGATTTCGCCGCGCAGGTCGCACGCGAACTCGTCGGCGATGCGCACGTGGTCGAGCAGACCGACCTGCTGATGGGCAGCGAGGATTTCGCATTCATGCTGCAGCAGCGGCCGGGCTCGTTCGTGCGGCTCGGCAACGGCGAAGGCGAGGACGGCTGCATGGTGCACAACCCGAAATACGACTTCAACGATCGCAACCTGCCGATCGGCGCGGCGTTCTGGACGCGCCTCGTCGAGCGTTACCTCGGGCAGTGATCGCGGCGGCGGCGCGCGGCCGCCGCTTCCGGCCGCATTGACAGGAGAGGATAGCGATGCAGAAAGACCATCTCGCGCTGCACCCCGCGTCGACGGGGGGCGCCGAAGCCGACGCGCCGCGCGCACCGGCCGTCACGCGGCGCGGTGCGATCGCGGCGGCCGTGATCGGCAACTGGCTGGAATTCTTCGATTTCACCGTGTACGGCTTCTTCGCGGTGCTGATCGGCAAGCTGTTCTTCCCGTCGAGCGACCCGACCACGTCGCTGCTGCTGTCGGTTGCGACGTTCGCCGCCGGCTTCTTCACGCGGCCGCTCGGCAGCGTCGTGCTCGGCGTCTACGCGGATCGCAGGGGGCGCAAGGCCGCGCTGAACCTGACGATCATGCTGATGGCGCTCGGCACGGGCCTGATCGCGATCGCGCCGACCTATGCGCAGGTCGGCGTGGCCGCGCCGCTGCTCGTCGTGTTTGCGCGGCTGATGCAGGGCTTCTCGCAGGGCGGTGAATTCGGCGCGGCGACGACGACGCTGCTCGAACAGGGCGGCACGTCGCGTCGCGCGTTCCGCGCGAGCTGGCAGCTCGCGACGCAGGGCGGCGCCGCGCTGATGGGCTCGGGTTTCGCGGCGCTGCTGTCGAACACGATGACGAAGGACGCGCTCGAAAGCTGGGGCTGGCGGCTGCCGTTCCTCGTCGGCGTGCTGATCGCGCCGGTCGGCATGTACCTGCGCCGCCGGCTCGCGGACGATGCGCCCGGCGACAGCCATCACGGGATCGAGCGCGGCGTGCTGCACGAGCTGTTCTCGAAGCACACGCGCACGGTGCTGCTGCTGATGCTCACGGTGATGGGCGGCACGGTGTCGACCTACATCCTGACGTTCTACATGCCGACCTATGCGATCCACACGCTCGGGCTGCCGATGAAGCTGTCGATGTTCGTCGGCGTCGCGTCGGGCTGCGTGATGCTGGTCACGTGCCCGCTGTTCGGCTGGCTGTCGGACCGGCTCGGCAGCCGTCGCCTGCCGATCTTCGTCGGCCGCGGCGTGCTGGTCCTGTTGCTGTTCCCGGCGTTCTGGCTGATGAACCACCACCCGACGCTGTCGGTGATCCTGCCGCTGACCGCGCTGATGCTGCTGTTCTATTCGCTCGGCTCGGCGTCGGAAATGGCGCTGATGTGCGAGTCGCTGCCGCGCCACGTGCGCGCGACCGGCATCTCGATCGCGTATGCGCTCGCGGTGACGATCTTCGGCGGCACCGCGCAGCTGATCGCGACCTGGCTCGTGAAGACGACCGGCAGCAGGCTCGCGCCGGCCGGCTACGTGGCCGCGTGCGTGGTGCTGTCGCTGATCGCGGTCGCGATGCTGCGCGAGACGGCGCGGGAGTCGCTGGACTGACGCGCGGCACGGCAAGGCGGGCTGCAGTACGCGCTTACCGCCCGCGCACCATCCTCAGGTACGACGCGAGCATCGTCGCGAGTTCCTGCGCGGCCGGCGTCAGCGGCACGGCCGCGCGCTGCAGCAGGCAGATGTCCTGCGATTCGGCCTGCTCGCGCACGGGCACCTTCGCGAGCGCGCCGGCGAACGGCCCGTGCCGCGTGATGGCTTCGGTTTCGAGCGCGAGGGAATCGGTCTGCGTGACGATCTGCAGCGTCTCGAACATCCCTTCGACGGTCGCGAGAATCCTCGGCGGCGGCTGGCCGTGCGCGTCGAAGTACGCGAGCAGCCGGTTCACGACCGGGTCGGCGCTCAGGTTCGGCGAGCGCGTCGACACCCACGCGTAGCCGGCCAGTTCGGCGAGCGATTTTGCGTGCATCGCCGGATGCCCGTTGCGGCACACGACCACCGGCGCTGAAGCACGCAGCGGCGTGACAGCGAGATCGGTCGTGTCGGTCTGCTTCGCGACCAGCGCGATCGCGAAATCCACCGCGCTTTCGCGCAGCCAGCCGATCATCATCCGCGACGTGCCGGTGCGCAGGTGCACGTCGACCTTGTCGAAGCGCGCGCGGAACGCGCTCAGCACGGGCGCGAACGCGTCGATCAGCGGTTCGGCCACGAGGCCGAGCGTGACGGTGCCTTCGTACGCGCCGCTCAACTGCCGGATCTCCCGCTCGACCTGCTCGCATTCGCCGAGGATCGAACCGGAGCGCGCGAGCAGCCGCTGGCCGACGGCCGTCGGCACGATCCCGCGATTGGTGCGCGTGAACAGCGTCGCGCCGAGCGTCGCCTCGAGGCTCTGCAGCTGCTGCGTGACGCCGCTCTGCGCGAGATCGAGCGCGCGTGCGGCGGCGCGCAGGCTGCCGTGCTCGACGACGGCCTGGAAGATGCGGAGCTGGGAGAGCGTGAACGCCATGGGCACGCGCGGGGCCGGTGATCGGAAATACCGATCATGATAAGGCAGTCGATGGTTCCGGCGGCGGCCCGTGCCGCCTACGATCGCAGGCAGTCCGGCTGATGCCGTTTGCGTTCCTTCCTGTCCTCCGTCGACCATGAAACGTATCCTCGTCCCGCTCGTTTCTCTGTGCCTTGGCTGGGCTGCCACGTCCGCGTTTGCACTCGACGCGCACGTCGTGCGCCTCGGCATCGATCCGACCTATCCGCCGATGGATGCGAAAGCGCCCGACGGCAGCCTGAAGGGCTTCGACGTCGATCTCGGCAACGAGATCTGCCGCCGCGCGCAGTTGCGCTGCCAGTGGGTCGAGCTTGAATTCTCCGGGATGATTCCCGCGCTGCAGGCGCGCAAGATCGACGCGATCCTGTCGTCGATGGCGATCACCGAAAAGCGCGAGAAGCAGATCCTGTTCTCGTCGAAGCTGTTCCGCTTCAAGTCGCGGCTCGTCGCGCGGCCCGGGAGCGGCCTCGGCAGCACGACCGCGTCGCTGGCCGGCAAGCGTGTCGGCGTGCAGTCGGGCACGCAGTTCGAATCGTGGGCGCTCGCGCACTGGGCGACGGCCGGCGTGAGCGTGGTGCCGTACAAGAGCCAGGACGACGTGTTCGCCGATCTCGTCAACGGCCGCCTCGACGCGGCGCTGCTCGGCACCGTGGAAGCCGACTACGGCTTCCTGCGCCAGCCGCGCGGCAAGGGCTTCGCGTTCGTCGGCGCGCCGCTCGACATGGGCGATCGCGGCGTCGGCATCGGCATGCGGCAGTCGGATACGGCGCTCAAGGCGTCGATCGACGGCGCGATCGCGTCGATGCTGAAGGACGGCACGTACGACCGGATCGCGAAGAAGTATTTCGACTTCAACCCGTACGGCGACTGAACGCCAAGCCTCCGCGCCGTTGCACCCGCGGCCCCGTTTTCATCCGTTCGAGACTCTCGATGCAGATTCGCACCACGCCACTCCTGTCGCCGTCGATCGGCACGCAGCGCACGCTGACGAGCTTTAATTTCGGGCCGGCCGGCACCGGCCGCAAGATCTACCTGCAGGCCGCGCTGCACGCGGACGAGACGCCCGCGATGCTCGCGGCGTTCGTGCTGAAGCAGCGTCTCGCGCAACTCGAGGCCGAAGGCCGGCTCGCGGCCGAGATCGTGCTCGTGCCGGTCGCGAACCCGGTTGGCCTCAATCACCATCTGCTCGGGCAGTTCATCGGCCGTTTCGATCTTGCGAGCGGCCGCAACTTCAATCGCGGTTTCCTGCCGCTCGCGGACATCGCCGCGCGTGCGCGCGACCGGCTCGGCGACGACGGCGAACGCAATCGCGCGATCGTGCGCGAATGTGTCGGCGCGGCGCTCGACGATATCGCACCGCGTACGGAATTCGATGCGCTTCAACTGGCGTTGCTGAAGCTGTCGTTCGATGCCGAGGTCGTGATCGACCTGCATTGTTCGCTCGAAGCGGTGATGCACGTGTACACGAGCGATACCGCGTGGCCGCAAGTCGAGCCGCTTGCGCGCTATCTCGGCGCGCAGGTGTCGCTGCTCGCCGAGGATTCGGGCGGGCACGCGTTCGACGATGCGCATCATCTGCTGTGGTCGCAGTTGCGGCAGCACTTGCCGGCCGGCACGCCGATGGCGGCCGGCACCGTGGCCGTGACGGTCGAGTGCCGGGGGCAGCGCGACGTCACGTACGACCATGCGGAGCGCGATGCCGATGCGCTCGTCGCCTATCTCGTGTGGCGCGGCGCGGTACGCGGCGAACGCGTGCCGCTGCCGCCGCTCGCCGCGCCGGCCACACCGCTCGCGGGCAGCGAGCAGTTCTACGCGCCGGTGAGCGGGATCCTCGTGCACCGCGCGGCGATCGGCGCGACGATCCGCGCCGGCGATCCGCTGTTCGACATCGTCGATCCGCTGACCGACGCGATCACGACGATCTCGAGCGGGACCGACGGCGTGTTCTACATGCGCCGCGCGATTCGTTTCGTCACGGCCGGCGCGCCGCTCGGCCGCGTGACGGGTGCCGTGCCGGTGCGCAAGGGGATGTTGCTCGGCGCGTGACGAGCGGCGCGCGTCGCGCGCGACGAATCCGACCTGTATGAGATCGTCGAGAAACTTCGGTTTCCTCAGATAATCGCTCGTCGCTCGATCCCGGCCTGCACCGGGTCGGCCGCCTGTAGACGGCCGGCGGACGCAGGCCGCATCGTCAGCCGGGCCGTTCATGGCCCGCCGCGACGCACGGCAGCACGCTTGCCTGACTTGCCGCGCGCCGTTGTCCCGCCGTTGCGCCCGCCCGCGTCCGAAAACATCTTCATGTCCCGAAGGATGCCGCGCAGCAGCGTATCGGCTGCCACCCCGAGCGTGCGTCCGGCCTTGACCAGCAGCCGCGCGTTGGCTGCCTCGAGCAGCGGATGGGCGACGGGAACGGCGACGAGTTCTCCCGCCCCCAGTTCCTGATAGGCCGCGAACGCGGCGAGCAGCGTGACGCCGTCGTTGCGCCTGACGAAGTGGCGCAGCACGGCCAGCGAGTTGGTGGTCAGCGTCGGGTGGAGCTGGATGTTCTCCGCATAGGCGAGCATCTGTACGGCCTGCCCGAGACCGAACGCCGGCGGCATCAACGCGAGCGGATAACCGGCGAGTTCGTGTACCGCGACGGGCCGGCCCCGCGCGGCGAGCGGGTGCCCGGGATGCACGAGCGCCACCACCGGCTGCGGCGCGGTGGCGACGTACTCGATATCCGGATGCGCCGGGGGATTGTAGGCGAGGCCGATATGCGCGCGGCTCTCGGCGACTTCCTGCAGCAAGGTGCTGACCGGAAGGATATCGACGGTGACGTCGAGCTTCGGATAGCGCGCGCAAAAGTCGGTGAGCACCTCGTCCATCAGGCAGTCGATATAGCCTTCGCTGGTGGCGATGCGGATCTGGCCGTGTTGCAGGCCGTGCAGCGCCTGCAGGCGGTCTTCGAACAGTTCCTGCTGGGAGCGGCAGCCGCGCCAGTATTCGAGCAGGTGCGCCGCGGCTTCGGTCGGCCGGACACCGCGCGGCTGGCGCTCGAACAGCGGGGCCCCGATTTCTTCCTCGAGCAGCCGGATCTGCCGCGTGATGACGGACGGCGACGTGTTGATGCTGTCGGCCGCGCCGCGGATCGAGCCGTGCGTCAGGACTTCATGGAAATAGCGCAGGCGGCGCTGGTTCAGTTCGCGCATGGTGTCGGTCCGTTTGCCGTGGAAGTGTTGCTCGTTGAGCAACGATAACTCGCTTAGGTTGCTATTGCGCTGCTTTTTCGGCTCCTCGACGATTCGAACGGAGTCGATCATCGATGCGGGATTCGAAGCAATACGCCCTAAAGGAGAGCGCATGTCCGCCATTCCATCCCCTCAAGACCCGGTCGCGCCCGACAGCCCGGCGCATCAGGCCCTGTACCGCAAGCTGAACTGGCGCCTGCTGCCGTTTCTGCTGCTCTGCTACACGTTCGCCTATCTCGATCGCGTGAATATCGGGTTCGCCAAGCTCTCGATGCAGAGCGACCTGGGGATCTCCGATGCGGTGTACGGGCTGGGCGCGGGCATCTTCTTTCTCGGCTATGTGCTGTTCGAGATCCCGAGCAACCTGCTGCTGCCGCGGATCGGCGCACGCAAGACCATCAGCCGGATCATGGTGCTGTGGGGCCTGACCTCGGCGGGCATGATGTTCGTCCACGACGAGACCACCTTCTACGGGATGCGCTTCCTGCTCGGCGTGTTCGAGGCCGGTTTCGCGCCGGGGATGATCTTTTACCTGACCTACTGGTATGGCCAGCGCCGCATGGCCGGCGTGATGGCGGTCGTGATGCTCGCGGGCCCGATCGGCGGCGCCTTCGGCTCGCCGCTGTCGGCGTGGCTGATGACCGGGCTGTCCGGTGCCCACGGCCTGGCCGGCTGGCAGTGGATGTTCATCGTCGAAGGCCTGCCGTGCGTGCTGCTCGGCGCGCTCGCACTCAAGGTCCTGTCCGACCGGCCGGCCGACGCAGCCTGGCTGACCGACGACGAGAAGCGGTTGCTCGCCGCCGAGCTGCACGCACCCGGCGCCGGTCATCACTCGTTCGGACAGGTGTTGCGCGACCCGCGCGTGTACCTGCTGGCGTTCGCGTACTTCACGATCATCTGCGGAATCTACGCGGTGAGTTTCTGGCTGCCGTCGATCCTCAAGGCCGACGGCGTGACCGACACGATGCAGATCGGGCTGTACTCGATGATCCCGTACGTCTGCGCCGCGATCGCGATGATCGTCATCGGCCGCCGGTCGGACCGCCGCGGCGAACGCCGTTTCCACAGTGCCGTGCCGGCCCTGATCGGCGCGATCGCGCTGGCCGTGGCGACGACGGCCAACGGCAATCTCGTCGTCTCGCTGGTCGGCATGACGATCGCCACGTCGATGATCTGGGCCGCGTACACGGTGTTCTGGGCGATTCCGTCGCAATACCTGAAGGGCGACGCGGCCGCGGGCGGCATCGCGCTGATCAATACGATCGGCCTGATCGGCGGCTTCCTGAGCCCGACCATCATCGGCGCGATCCACTCGGCGACGGGCAGCATGGCAGCCGGCCTGCTGGTCATGGTCGCGCTGCTGGTCGCGGGCGCCGCGGTGCTCGTGGCGAACCGGCTGCCCGCGCCGCACGACGCGTTGGCGACGGCGTGATATCGCGGGCCCGCAAACGCTCGCGACCTCCGTCGCGGCGTGGCGCGGCCCGTGCCTTGACTACCCATTTCCGGAGACACGTTTTTGAACACGCGGATCTTGATTGCCGGCTTTCAGCATGAAACCAATACGTTTGCGCCGTCGAAAGCCGCTTACGCAAACTTCGAGCGCGGCGAGGGCTTCCCGGCCATGGTGCGGGGCGACGACGTGCTTGCGCTGCGCGACGTCAACATTCCCGCGGGCGGATTCATCGTCGCGGCGGAACGACGCGGCTGGACCCTGCTGCCGGTCATCTGGGCGGGCGCGAGCCCGTCGGCCCACGTGACCGAGGATGCGTTCGAGCGCATTGCCGGCGAAATCCTCGCGGCGGTTCGCAGCAGAGGCTACGACGCGGTGTACCTCGACCTGCACGGCGCGATGGTCGCCGAGCATACCGACGACGGCGAAGGCACGTTGCTGGAGCGCGTGCGCGCCGCGGTCGGCCCGGCCGTGCCGGTGGTCGCGTCGCTCGACCTGCATGCCAACGTCACCGCGAAGATGCTGCACGAGGCCGACGCGCTGGTCGCCTTCCGCACCTATCCGCATGTCGACATGGCCGAGACCGGCGAACGCGCGGCCGTGCTGCTCGAGCGCCTGCTCGTCTCGCGGGCGGCGGGTAGCCGCCCGCTGCATCGCGCAGTGCGGCGGCTGCCGTTCCTGATCCCGATCAACGGCATGTGCACGCTGCTCGAGCCTGCGCGCGGCATGTATGCGGAGCTCGCGGCGCTGGAAACCGGGGCCGTGGCGTCGCTGTCGTTCGCGCCGGGTTTTCCGGCGGCCGATTTTCCCGAATGCGGCCCGGTCATCTGGGGTTACGGCGACGACGCCGCATCGGCCGAGGCCGCCGTGCAGGCGCTCTACGACAGGATGCTGGCGGACGAGGCCGCGTGGCAGGTGCCGTTCCTGTCGCCCGACGCCGCCGTGCGCGAAGCGATGCGGCTTGCCGACGGGGCCGGCAAGCCGGTCGTCATCGCCGATACGCAGGACAATCCCGGCGCGGGCGGCGACTCGAACACGACGGGCATGCTGCGGGCATTGCTGCGCAATGGCGCGAGAGAGGCGGCGATCGGTCTGATCTGGGACCCCGCTGCCGCGGCGGCGGCTCATCGCGCCGGGGTCGGGGCGTTCGTCGAGCTGGCGCTCGGCGGCGTTTCCGGCGTGCCCGGCGACGAGCCGGTCCACGCGCGTTTCGAGGTCGTGAAGTTGTCCGACGGCGTATGCCGGTACGACGGCCCGATGATGAACGGCATGCGCGCGGATATCGGCCCCGTCGCCTGCCTGCGGATCGATGGTGTGCTGATCGTGGTGAGCAGCGGCAAGGCGCAGATGCTCGACCGCAATCTCTATCGCGTGGGCGGCGTCGAGCCGGAAGCGATGCGCATCCTCGTCAACAAGAGCTCGGTGCACTTTCGCGCCGATTTCCAGGGGATCGCCGAGGCGGTGCTCGTTGCCACGGCGCCGGGCCCGATGACGGCCGATCCGGCCGAGTTGCCCTGGACCCGGCTCGCTCCGGGCATCCGGATGAAGCCGATGGGCGACGCATTCGCCGGCAACGGCTGAAGCACGGCACGCCGCCGGCGCGCCGGTGCGCCGGCGAGCGGGCGGCTGTCCTGGACAACGCCGTCGCGCCGGCCGACACAGGGCACCGCGCGTCGTTTCACGCCGCGCGGCGTGCGCGTACCCGCGCGCGGGGCGGCGCTCACCCGCGCCGCGCCACCAACTCCGACACCGTCTGCGCGGCCTGCTGCAGCGGCTCGAGAAACTCCTTCACCATCTGTTTCGCGGTATGCCGCTGCGCGTTGCCGCTGATGTTCATCGCCGCGATGATCTGCCCGCGCCGGTTGCGAATCGGCGCGGACAGCGACATCAGGCCCACTTCGAGCTCCTGGTCGACCACGGCCCAGCCCTGCTGGCGCACCTGTGCGATCGCCGCCTTCAGTTCGCCGAGGTCGGTGATCGTGCGCGGCGTATGCGCGCGGATGCCGCTTTGCGCGAGCGTTTCGTCGAGCGCGGCGTCGTCGAGCGCGGACAGCAGCACGCGGCCCATCGACGTGCAGTACGCGGGCAGCCGGCTGCCGATCGACAGGTTGATCGTCATGATCTTGCGGGTCGGCACGCGCAGCACGTAGACGATCTCGGTGCGGTCGAGCACGGCCGCCGAGCAGCTTTCGTGGATCTGCTCGGACAGTTGCTCCATCACGGGATCGGCGAGATTCCAGAACGGCATCGACGTGAGGTACGCGAAGCCGAGCTCGAGGATCTTCGGCGTGAGCCGGAACAGCCGGCCGTCGGCCTCGACGTAGCCGAGCGTCTGCAGCGTGAGCAGGATCCGGCGTGCGCCCGCGCGCGTGAGCCCGGTGGCCGAGGCGACCTCGGTCAGCGTCTGCTCCGGACGGGCCGCGTCGAACGCGCGGATCACCGCGAGGCCGCGTGCGAACGACTGTACGTAGGAGTCGCCGGGTTTCGTCTGAGTGTCTTCGGTAGTCATGAGCGCCTGGAAAATCGTGCAGCCGAGAAGATAGCGCACGGGGCCCGACACGCCAACCGCACGGCGGGCCGGGCGCTTGACAGGTCGTCCCCGCACTCCCTATGATGCGTTGAACGTTCGATACACGATCTTATGTTCGTATATAGAACATTTAAGCGCATCCCGGCGGGCAATGCAAGGGGCGCGCCCTGTTCATTCCCCAGCCTGTCCTGGGAGCGGAGACACTGATGACCGAAGCTTTTCTGTGTGATGCGATCCGTACGCCGATCGGGCGTTACGGCGGTGCACTGTCCGGCGTGCGCGCCGACGATCTGGGCGCGGTGCCGCTCAAGGCGCTCGTGGAGCGCAACCGCGACGTCGACTGGACGGCGATCGACGACGTGATCTACGGCTGCGCGAACCAGGCCGGCGAGGACAACCGCAACGTCGCGCGCATGTCCGCGCTGCTCGCGGGGCTGCCGCAGGGCGTGCCGGGTTCGACGATCAACCGCCTGTGCGGCTCCGGGATGGATGCGGTCGGCGTGGCCGCCCGTGCGATCAAGTCCGGCGAGGCCGCGCTGATGGTCGCGGGCGGCGTCGAGAGCATGACGCGCGCGCCGTTCGTGATGGGCAAGGCCGCGAGCGCATTCGCGCGCCAGGCCGACATTTATGACACGACGATCGGCTGGCGTTTCGTCAATCCGTTGATGAAACAGCTGTACGGCGTCGATTCGATGCCGGAGACGGCCGAGAACGTCGCGGTCGACTACAACGTCAGCCGCGCCGACCAGGACCTGTTCGCGCTGCGCAGCCAGCAGAAGGCCGCGCGTGCGCAGCAGGACGGCACGCTCGCCGAGGAAATCGTGTCGGTCACGATTCCGCAGAAGAAGGGCGATCCGGTGGTCGTGTCGCGCGACGAGCATCCGCGTGAAACGTCGCTCGAAACGCTTGCGAAGCTGAAGGGCGTCGTGCGCCCGGACGGCTCGGTGACGGCCGGTAACGCGTCGGGCGTCAACGACGGTGCCGCCGCGCTGCTGCTCGCGAACGAGGAAACCGCAAAGCGCTTCGGCCTGACGCCGCGCGCCCGCGTGCTGGGCATCGCGACGGCCGGCGTCGCGCCGCGCGTGATGGGCATCGGCCCCGCGCCCGCCACGCAGAAGCTGCTCGCCCGGCTCGGGATGACGATCGACCAGTTCGACGTGATCGAGCTGAACGAGGCGTTTGCGTCGCAAGGTCTCGCGGTGCTGCGCATGCTCGGCGTCGCCGACGACGATCCCCGCGTGAACCCGAACGGCGGCGCGATCGCACTGGGCCATCCGCTCGGCGCATCGGGCGCGCGTCTCGTGACGACCGCGATGTACCAGCTGCATCGCACGAACGGCCGCTTCGCGCTGTGCACGATGTGCATCGGCGTCGGTCAGGGCATCGCGATCGCGATCGAACGCGTCTGACCCGCGTTTCATGTCTTGCGGCGAAGCGGCGGCCACGAGCCGCTTCGCCGCTCGACCGCTTTGCCGCTCGCCCGATTCGCCGCTTTGGAAACGATGCGCGGCACGAGGATGCTCGTGCCGCGCATCGTCGTTAACCGGCCTGCGACAGCTCCCTGAGACGCGCCTCGAGCGCGTCGATCTCGGTGTCCGCGAACACTTCGATCCCGTGCTCGCGCAGCAACGCCGCCGTGACACCGGCGCCCGCGTGCCGCCGGTTCCCGAAACTCCCGTCATGGATGAACGTGCTGCCGCACGACGGACTGCCGTCGGCCAGGATAGCGAAGCGGCAACCGTGCGCGCGCGCGAGGGCCAGCGCGGTTTGCGCGCCGGCGACGAACGGCGCTGTCACGTCCGAGCCGTTCACGTCGACGATGCGCGCGGCGCCCGACAGTACCTGCTGACCCGATGCGCCGCCGGCGATTTCGGCGGGCGGGCGCGGCACGCTGAAGCCGCCGGCCAGTTCGGGGCAGACGGGCACGAGACGCCCTTCGCGCTGCCACCGTTCGAGTGCCGCGTGCGCGGCGGTCTTGGCCGAGCCGTTGTAACGCACCGGATGGCCGACCACGCACATGCTGACGAGGATCTTCGGCATGGTTGGCGGCTGTGCTTCGTCCTGCAATTTTGCTCTCCGTGATTGCGCGATGGCCGATGGCGGACGAGGCAAGGCGGGACATCCTGCGCTTCACCCGCGTGCCGGCGCGTCAGGCCGCGGGCCCTTCCAGATGAATGTCTTCCGGCTCGAGCGCGTAAAGCGCCGGGTCGGGCGCTGCGCTGACCGTGAAGCCGAGCCGCAGGTAGAAGTCGATCGTGCGCTGCGACGGCGTTGCGGACACGTACAGGCGTGCGGCGCCCATCGCGCGCGCCTGCTCGCGGGCCGCGCGGTAGAGCTGCTCGCCGAGCCCGCAGCCGCGCCAGTCGCGGCTCACGTGCAGGAACTTCAATTGCAGCATGTCGCGATGCGGGCCGAGCGGCCGGCTGTCGACGACGACCGCCGCGACGAGCCGTTCGCCGTCGAACATGCCGAGGCACCAGCCGCCGCGATCGTGGCAGTCGATCAGGATCGGCGTGTAGTGGTCGGCTTCACCTTCCGGCCAGCCGCCGACGTCGTAGAACTCGGGAACGAGATGCAGCGCGCCGTCGCGCAGCACGTACAGGTGCTCGATGATCTCGCGCCGGTCGATGGCCCACACGAGCGGCACTTCGTCGCGCGTGAGCGGGCGTGCGGAAAGCGCGTCGCGTTCGGCGGCGGTGCGGCGCGTCATGCGGCCTCCCGATGCGCGGCGATCGCATACATCAGCGGCAGGCTCGGCATGTGACCGGGCGGCACCATCCGGCGGCCGTCCAGCTCGCGCATGCCGTCGAAGCCCTTCCAGCCGTTCGAATACGGATATTCGGTCAGGCGGTCGATGGTGAGCCCCGCCGACACGAGTGCGTTCACGACCTCGCCGATGCCCCACATGAACTCGTAGCTCGGATGCGGGTTCGCGAAATCGACGACGCCAGGATGGTCGTGCTGCGCGCCGAGCCCCGTGCCGGATACGGCGACGTAATCGCCGACGCCTGCCGGTTCCTCGGTCGCGTCGCTTTTGAAATAGTCATAGTGCGGCTTCCACTGTTCGTCGAAATACAGCGCGAACGGATGGAACTCGACCATCGCGAAACGGCCGCCCGGCGCGAGCAGCGCGGCGATCCCGCGCGCCCACGCGTTCAGGTCGGATAGCCAGCAGATCGCGCCATACGACGTGAACACGCGATCGAAGCGCTCGCCGCGCGCGGCGGCCTCGGGCATCCAGTCGAGCACGTCGGCGCGCTCGAAACGCGCGGGCAGGCCCGCGTCGGCCGACAGTTGCCGTGCGAAGGCGATCGCTTCGTCGGAGATGTCGACGCCCGTCGCATCCGCGCCCTCGCGCACGAGGCTCAGCGTGTCCTGCCCCGCGTTGCACTGCAGGTGCAGGAGCCGCAGCCCGCCGACGTCGCCGAGCAGTTCGCGTTCTTCCGGATAGAGCGTCGAGCCGCCCGCGCGGAAAAACGCGGCCTGATCGCCTTTGTGGCTGTTATGCGCGACTGTCGCGGTATTCCAGGACAGCCGATTCAGCTCATGTAATGCCTTTTTCATCGAATTCGAATACCGGTTGAATGGAGCAGGATAAACGGAATCGTTTCGCCGCGCGCAACGGCTGAAGGCGTTGGTCTGCCGCGCGACGTCGTTGCGCAGCGTGGCGTGACATCTGGATGAACGCTCGTGGCGATTATTGCCGGATTATTTGATCGAAATCATGGCGGCGGGCGAATTGGATATTTTATGCGAGGAAAGGGTAAGGTTTTTCCCCAATATGCCGACAGTAAGATGAAGACCGTCGTTAAGCGATAAACCGTTTTTCGGCTACTGAGCGTGATTTCAGCGCGACGCGGACGACAGATCCGCCTTTCGGAGCCTTGCATGCGTAATAACCAGCCCGTTACCCAACAGGAATTCGATTTTCCCGACGACGTCACGCTGATGTCGACGACCGATGCAGACAGCATCATCACCTACGCCAACACGACGTTCGCGCAGGTGAGCGGCTTCACGACCGAGGAACTCGTCGGCCAGCCGCACAACGTCGTGCGCCACCCGGACATGCCGCGCGAGGCGTTTGCCGACATGTGGGCGACGCTCCAGCGCGGCGAACCGTGGACCGCGCTCGTGAAGAACCGCCGCAAGAACGGCGATCATTACTGGGTGCGCGCGAACGCGATACCCGTGATGCGCAACGGCGAGCCGCAGGGCTACATGTCGGTGCGCACGAAGGCGCCGCACGACGAGAGCGCGGCCGCCGATGCACTGTATCGCGCGTTCCGCGACGGCAAGGCCGGCCAGCGCCGGTTCCACAAGGGGCTGGTGATCCGCACGGGGCTGCTGCGTATCGCGTCGCTGTCGCAGACGATGTCGGTGCGCGCGCGCGTGCATTCGGCGCTGTGCGTGCTTGCGCCGGCGGTCGTCGGCGCGGGCTGGGCGTGCGGGCTCGCCGGTGGCGGCCTCGCGGCATTTGCCGGCGTGACGGTCGGCGTGGCGGCGGCGGCCGGCCTGTGGCTCGATGCGCAGATCGTGCGTCCGCTGAAGCGACTGCACGACCAGGCGCTGAACGTCGCGACCGGCGAGAGCCGGCGCGGCGTGCGGATGAACCGCGTCGACGAGATCGGCATGACGCTGCGCACGATCAACCAGCTCGGGCTGATGTTCCGCTGGCTCGTCGACGACGTCAGCGAGCAGGTGCACAACGTGCAGCGCGCGAGCAACGAGATCGCGCAGGGCAACAACGACCTGAGCGCGCGCACCGAGCAGGCGGCGTCGAGCGTGCAGGAGACGGCTGCGTCGATGGCCGAGATGACGGCGACCGTCGACAGCAACGCGGAGACCGCCCTGCAGGCGAACCGGCTCGCGATGTCGGCGAGCGAAGCGGCCGGGCGCGGCGGGCAGGCGGTGGGCGAGGTCGTCGCGACGATGAGCGACATCACCGCCAGCTCGCGAAAGATCTCGGACATCATCGGCGTGATCGACGGCATCGCGTTCCAGACCAACATCCTTGCGCTGAACGCGGCCGTGGAAGCGGCCCGCGCCGGCGAACAGGGGCGCGGCTTCGCGGTGGTTGCCGGCGAGGTGCGGGCGCTCGCGCAGCGCAGCGCGAACGCGGCGAAGGAGATCAAGACGCTGATCGGCGCGAGCGTCGAGCGCGTCGAGTCGGGCGCGCGGCGCGTGGACGAGGCCGGCAAGACGATGGAGGACATCGTCGCGCAGGTGAAGCGCGTGTCGGATCTGATCGCGGAGATCAGCTCGTCGACGGCGGAGCAGAGCACGGGGGTTGCGCAGGTCGACCAGGCGGTGGTGCACCTGGACAACATCACGCAGCAGAACGCGGCGCTGGTCGAGCAGAGCACGGCGGCATCGGAGAGCCTGAAGCAACAGGCAACGCGTCTGGTGGATGCGGTGAACGTGTTCCGGTGATCGTCGGGGCGCGCACGTCATGTGCGCGCCCGATCGATGCATCGTGACATCGTGATTGACGCGCGCAATGCGCGTTCAGGTTTTTCGATTCAATCAAAATACGCGAAACGAGAAATATTCGTATTCAAGATTCTGCATTTATGCATTGAATCGATTTTTGGCGAATTACGCGAATTAATCAGACGAATATCCGGAAAACCGTTGCCTAGCATGGTGTTTAGTTTCATCAGTAAACGAATTGTTCGGTAAAGACAGGGTGATGCATTTTTAATGCATATTTACCCGGGCAAGGCATAATGTTTTCGTAGAAGTTGCCGAAAGTGCAGGAGCATGACCAATGTGCATGCGGATTGACCGCAATGTGCAGGGTCGCGAATCAATCGACAAGCGGACGCAAGATCCGTTACCCGGAGCTCCACACCATGCGCAACAACCAGCCCGTCACGCAACGCGAATTCGATTTTCCCGACGACGCGACGTTGATGTCGACCACCGACGCGAACAGCTACATTACCTACGCGAACGCGGCATTCATCCAGGTCAGCGGATTTTCTCCCGAAGAGATCGAGGGCCAGCCGCACAACGTGGTGCGGCATCCGGACATGCCGAAGGAGGCGTTCGCCGACATGTGGGCGACGCTCAAGGGCGGCGAGCCGTGGACCGCGCTCGTGAAGAACCGCCGCAAGAACGGCGACCACTACTGGGTGCGTGCGAACGCGATACCCGTGATGCGCAACGGCGAGCCGAAGGGCTACATGTCGGTGCGCACGAAGGCGACGCGCGACGAGATCGCGGCCGCGGAGGCGCTCTACAAGGACTTCCGCGAAGGGCGGGCCGGCAACCGGCATTTTCACAAGGGGTTGATCGTCCGCAAGGGCGTGGCCGGTTTCACGTCGCTGTTCCAGACGATGTCGGTGCGCGCGCGGCTCCATGCGGCGCTGTGCGGGTTTGCGCCGGTCGTGGTGGCCGGCGGCTGGGCGTGCGGGCTGGCCGGTGGCGGGCTCGCCGCGTTCGCGGCGGTGACGGCCGGCGCCGCGGTGGCCGCGGGGCTGTGGCTCGATGCGCAGATTGCGCGCCCGCTCGTGCAGTTGCGCGACGAGGCGTTGCGCGTCGCGACCGGCGAGAGCCGCAGCGGCGTGCGGATGAATCGTGTCGACGAGATCGGCATGACGCTGCGCACGATCAACCAGCTCGGGCTGATGTTCCGCTGGCTCGTCGACGATGTCAGCGAACAGGTGCTGAACGTGCAGCGCGCGAGCAACGAGATCGCGCAGGGCAACAACGACCTGAGCGCGCGCACCGAGCAGGCTTCGACGAGCGTGCAGCAGACGGCCGCATCGATGGCCGAGATGACGGCGACCGTGTCGAGCAATGCGGAGACGGCGCTGCAGGCGAACCAGTTGTCGGTGTCGGCGAGCGAAGCGGCCGGGCGCGGCGGGCAGGCGGTGAGCGAGGTGGTGGCGACGATGAACGACATCACCGCCAGCTCGCGAAAGATCTCGGACATCATCGGCGTGATCGACGGCATCGCGTTCCAGACCAACATCCTGGCGCTGAATGCGGCCGTTGAAGCGGCGCGCGCCGGCGATCAGGGGCGCGGTTTCGCGGTGGTGGCGGGCGAGGTGCGGGCGCTCGCGCAGCGCAGCGCGAATGCGGCGAAGGAGATCAAGACGCTGATCGGCGCGAGCGTCGAGCGCGTCGAATCGGGTGCGCGGATCGTCGACGGCGCGGGCAAGACGATGGAGGACATCGTCACGCAGGTGAAGCGCGTGTCGGATCTGATCGCGGAGATCAGCTCGTCGACGGCCGAGCAGAGCACGGGGGTTGCGCAGGTCGACCAGGCGGTGGTGCACCTGGACAACATCACGCAGCAGAACGCGGCGCTGGTCGAGCAGAGCACGGCGGCATCGGAGAGCCTGAAGCAGCAGGCGACGCGACTGGTGGAGGCGGTGAACGTGTTTCGGTGATGGTGGGGGCGCGTGAAGCAGGAGGAAGGCGGCCCGCGTTGTGCGGGCCGGCTTGGGCGTGTCCTGCTATGTCATTGCGCCCTGGGTATGGGATTCAGGTTCGGGCAACAGTGGTTGGGGCACCCCGGACTGACGTTCACTTCAACGCGTCGCCCGGATTGACCGAATTCGTCCGGCTTGAAAATCTTCCCCGCCAGGGCGCTTTTCTCGCCACGGATCGAATGCCGATCCAGAACAGCCATCACGTTCTCCGCTCGTTGCGTTGCGAGCTGTTGCGCGTTGTTCTCGGTTCGTTCGGCCAGTCCGATAAGCCAGACCGTATCAATGATCGGAAAGCGCTTGTGCATGTCGCTCGACCATGCCGACAACCTCGAGAGTTCGGTCGGAGAAATCGCACTCGAATCCGCATCGAAAACAATATCGATGTAATGGGCGGGCATGTTCGACGCGCCGTCACAGGCGAACGCTGCCTGTGCGCAGCTCAACGCGAGCGCGGCGGCGGTTAGGAGTTTAGACGCCATCGATATCGTACCCGCGGCGCTGTTGGCATTTTTGAATGAGGACACCCGCATCCGGGATGCGTTCCATGGTCAGCGATTGATGAGTTTGCTGTGTGGCGCTACTCGTGGGTCGTCGCACATCCATGCGCAGCTACCTTTATCTTTGATTCGTGATACTGCTAGCCGAACGAGTCACTGCAGAATTTCGAATAGCCGGCAATGCCTCGCTTGTGCGGGCTGGGTTCGCATACGACGGCGTGATTTTGGCCTCTGTCCGGCAGGCTTGCACAATTGGATTCCTGTTGTCGGGGAGTCTGAAGCAGCAGGCGACGCGGCTGGTGGAGGCGCTCAACCTGTTCCGCTAATCGCGGGAACCTGCGAGGCAGGAGGAAGACGGCCCGCATCGCGCGGGCCGGCGTGGGTGCGTCGTGTTACCTCATTGCGCCCTGGGTATGGGATTCAGGTTCGGGCAACAGTGGTTGGGGCACCCCGGGCCGAATGTGATCTCGACGCGCCGCCCGTTGTCGTCAAACTCGCTCGGGGGAAACGGCAGTTTGTAGATTCGCGCGATCATCGAATTTCGTTCGCCCCGAATCAAGAATTGATCTAGCGCGCTTTTGACGTTCGCTGCCCGTCGGTGCGCAAGCTCTTGCGCGCTTCGTTCCGTCGGCTCGGCCAATCCGACAACCGACACCACATCGACAATGGGGAAGCGATTGCGCATGTTGTTCGACCATACGGAGAGCTTCGCCAGTTCGGAGGTAGATAGGTCGCTTGAATTGTTGTCGAATCGAACATCAAAATCCCAACCGGGCATGTTCGACGGACCATCGCATGCGAACGCCGTATGTGCGCAGCTCAACACGAGCGCGGCGGCAGTGACGACCTTATTCAATGTCAACAACGTACCCCGCGATGCTGTCGGCATTGTTGATTGCCAAGTCTGGGTTTGACCGTCCCCAACCGGGGAGCAAGGGCGTAATCGTGTATTGGTCATCGGTCGACGACATGGTGTCTTGGAAATGGGTGGCTTCGTGAATGATAGTTGACACGTGCGAATCAGCGTTCGCTGTCCACGGGCGCATCGTGCAGAATCGCCCACTGATGGCGATCGTGTGGGTTGCCGTGTCCGGCGCGCATACGTGGGCGGCCTCGTTTGTCGTTCCTCGTGGGTGAGGCGTGCAACCCGTCGCAAGATCGCCAGCGCTGCCGCTTCGAACCACATTGTTCTCGTTGAATGCTCGAACCACGGCAAGCACTTTCGTCAGGCCGGTGAGTAGGTGCATACGCGTGCGCTCGTCGTTTCGACCGAACCATTTGAATACCCGGCCCTTATCGACCTTCGACCACTTTTGTAAATCAGCAATGCGGATCGTCAACCGGTCAATCGCTCGTCCTTGCGCTACGGAAAAGACCTTGCGGAATTCCGAGTTGGTCATGTTTTCGCAGATCGGTCGCAAGTCAACATCGGCAAATGTCTGCGATCCTGCGGTGGTGTTTGTTGTTGTCTCGGCGACGGTAGTTTGGTTTCCCATCGTTTCAGTCCTCGATTACAAGCTTCAATGCCTGCGCACGTTCGGTTCGTACGCGCACGGTACAGCCCTGCCGGTCACTCACGCCGGACGCCAGCACGTTATCGAATCGATCCTTGATCCAATAGCGTACGTTGCTTAACGGTTGCTTCGTCCTCACGTCGCGGATCACAAATTGATCGCTGTAAATGTCCGATGCCGGCGCGTACCGCGTGGGTGGGAATGCCGAATATCCGATGAAGGGGGTAGCCGAGCCATGGCCGCTGCTGTCTTCAATGAAAAACATGCAGTTGTTGCTCGCGACTAAAAAGTTTTGACCGCATGGACAAAGTACCGCGTCGCCCTCGACGGCTACGGCACGTCCGTTACCGACGACGGATACCGCACTTCCCGCTATCGGAAACTTTCCCTCGCAATTTCCACACGTCGCTTTGTCGCCGTCTAACGCAATGTGCTTGTCGTCCACGAATATGCTTGCTGTGCCAGCGATGACGATTCCGCCTGTCGTCGTAGCGTCACCGTTCCTGATTGCTCGTCGGCTCATGGTCATCTCCTCAATCCAGGTTCGCAAAAACCCAATCGACTGACTCCGGGCCATGAATCGCGTATTGATCGATCGTGACATCTTCAACTGCGATGATCGGCGGCGTGTGTAGCCGCCGCACCGTCGCGTAAAGACGGATCAACGAGCGAAGAAAGTAAGGGCAGGCGGCATGTTCTTCTTTCATGGACTCGGATGCCTTGTGTATGGATGAGCTACAGACAGTGGCCGGTAAGGTTTTCCTTGTCTATAGAACGAGTACGATTTTTATTTTGGAGTCCAATGGAAGTTGATGATGTGAAGCGATCGTCGAGGCTGAGGCGAAGGGGGCGAGCAGAGCGCGACCGGGAAACTACCCACTCGTACTTCACGCCGGCGACTGTGAACATGTGTCACGGCGTCACCAGCTGTAGCGGCGACTGCGTGTGCTGACTCTGCGCACACCGGGTTGTCAGGGGAAGTGTTCAGCGCGTGCACCCCGCATCGAGGCGGAACGCTCTACC
The DNA here is from genome assembly GCF_003294055.1 of Burkholderia reimsis. Taxonomy (NCBI): domain Bacteria; kingdom Pseudomonadati; phylum Pseudomonadota; class Betaproteobacteria; order Burkholderiales; family Burkholderiaceae; genus Burkholderia; species Burkholderia reimsis. The sequence continues at coordinate 92,392 of NZ_QMFZ01000009.1, read as the reverse complement.
CAGCGGCTTTCACTGAAATGGGAAATGAGACTGGAACGAGATTCGCGCGCGATATGACGTATCGGCGGATACAGCGATCGAAACAGGGTACGCAGAGCGTGGCGATCTCGTGCGTATCGAGGCGACGCGGGCACGACGGAGAGGGACGCCGGCCCGCGTCGGACCGCCCGGTTCCGGCCGGGCGGTCAGGGCCTGTCACCGAAGCGGTGCCAGGCCCTGAACCGTCAGACGGCGAGGCAGAGGTACTTGATCACGACGTAGTCGTCGATGCCGTAGTGCGAGCCTTCGCGGCCGAGGCCCGATTGCTTCACGCCACCGAACGGTGCGACTTCGTTCGAGATCAGGCCCGTGTTTACGCCGACCATCCCGTATTCGAGCGCTTCGGCGACCTTCCACACGCGGCCGATGTCGCGGCTGTAGAAGTAAGCGGCGAGGCCGAACTCGGTGTCGTTCGCGAGGCGGATCACTTCGTCGTCGCTGCCGAACTTGAACAGCGGCGCGAGCGGCCCGAACGTCTCTTCCTTCGCGACCTTCATCGCCGGCGTGACGCCCGTCAGCACGGTCGGCTCGAAGAAGCCGTGGCCCAGCGCGTGGCGCTTGCCGCCCGTCACGACGGTCGCGCCCTTCGCGAGCGCGTCCTCGATGTGCGCCTCGACCTTCAGCACCGCTGCTTCGTTGATCAGCGGGCCTTGCGTGACGCCCGGCTCGGTGCCGCGGCCCACCTTCAACTGGCCGACGGCAGCCGCGAGCTTCTGCGCGAACTGGTCGTACACGGCTTCATGCACGTAGAAGCGGTTCGTGCACACGCAGGTCTGGCCGCTGTTGCGGTACTTCGATGCGATCGCGCCCTGCACGGCCGCGTCGAGATCGGCGTCGTCGAACACGATGAACGGCGCGTTGCCGCCAAGCTCCAGCGACACCTTCTTGACCGTCGCCGCGCATTGCGACATCAGCAGGCGGCCGACCGGCGTCGAGCCGGTGAACGACAGCTTGCGCACGATCGGGTTCGACGTCAGCTCGCCGCCGATCGCCTTCGGGTCGCCCGTGACGACGCTGAACACGCCGGCCGGCACACCCGCACGCTCGGCCAGCACGGCCATCGCGAGCGCGGAGAACGGCGTCGCCTCGGCCGGCTTCACGACGATCGGACAGCCCGCGGCGAGCGCCGGGCCGACCTTGCGCGTGATCATCGCCGCCGGGAAGTTCCACGGCGTGATCGCCGCGCACACGCCGATCGCTTCCTTCGTCACGACGATGCGCTTGTCGCTCGCCGGCGTCGGGATCGTGTCGCCATACACGCGCTTGCCTTCCTCCGCGAACCATTCGAGGAACGATGCGGCATAGCCGATCTCGCCCTTCGCTTCGGCCAGCGACTTGCCCTGCTCGGTCGTCAGGATCAGCGCGAGGTCGTCGGCGTTTTCCATCATCAGGTCGTGCCACTTGCGCAGGACGACCGCGCGTTCCTTCGCGGTCTTCTTGCGCCACGCCGGCCATGCGGCGTTCGCGGCTTCGATCGCGTGACGCGTCTCGGCCGTGCCCATCGCCGGCACGGTGCCGAGCAGGCCGCCCGTCGCCGGGTTGCGGACTTCGAACGTCTCGCCGTTCGTCGCGCCTTGCCATTCGCCGTTGACGTACGCCTGCTGGCGGAACAGCGACGGATCTTTCAGTGCCAGGGTTTCCTGAACAGTGCTCATATGAATCGCCTGCTTTGAAGATGACGGATAAAAAGGCCGCCGCCGTCGTGACGACGGCGGCGGCGCATTCAGAAGGCAGGAACTCAGGCCGGTACGCCGACCGTTTCCTTCAGCACTTCCTCGAGGATCACGAGCGCTTCGTCGAACACGGCTTGCGGGATCGTCAGCGGGAACAGGAAGCGCACGACGTTCGAGTACACGCCGCACACGAGCAGCAGCAGGCCGCGCTCGAGCGCACGTGCCTGCACGCGCTTCGTGAATTCCGCATCCGGCTCGCCCGAACCCGGCTTCAGGAACTCGACCGCGATCATCGCGCCCGGGCCGCGCACGTCGGCGATCTGCGGCACGTCGGCCTGCAGCGCGTTCAGCTTCGCCTTCAGCACGTCGCCGAGTTGCGTGGCACGCTCGCACAGCTTCTCTTCGTCGATGATCTCGAGCACGGCATGCGCCGATGCGACGGCCAGCGGGTTGCCCGCATACGTGCCGCCGAGGCCGCCGGGCGCTGCCGCGTCCATCAGGTCGGCACGGCCGACGACGCCCGACAGCGGCATGCCGCCCGCGAGGCTCTTCGCCATCGTGATCAGGTCGGCCAGCACGTCGTAATGCTGCATCGCGAACAGCTTGCCGGTACGCGCGAAGCCCGTCTGCACTTCGTCGGCGATCAGCAGGATGCCGTGTTCGTTACAGATCTTGCGCAGCGCGCGCACGAATTCGGCCGGCGCCGGGTTGAAGCCGCCTTCGCCCTGGACCGGTTCGAAGATGATCGCGGCCACGCGCTTCGGATCGATGTCGGCCTTGAACAGCATCTCGATCGCCTTGATCGAGTCGGCCGTCGTCACGCCGTGCACGGCGTTCGGGTACGGCGCGTGGAACACGTCGCCCGGGAACGGGCCGAAGTTCAGCTTGTACGGGGCGACCTTGCCGGTCAGCGCCATGCCCATCATCGTGCGGCCGTGGAAACCGCCCGAGAAGGCGATGACGCCCGGACGGCCGGTGGCCGCGCGTGCGATCTTGATCGCGTTCTCGACGGCTTCCGCGCCGGTCGTGAAGAACGCGGTCTTCTTCGGGAAATCGCCCGGCGCGCGTGCGTTGATCTTCTCGGCCAGCTCGACGTACGACGCGTACGGGACGATCTGGTAAGCGGTGTGCGTGAAGTTGTTCAGCTGATCCGCGATCGCCTTGACGATCTTCGGGTGGCGGTGGCCGGTGTTCAGCACCGCGATGCCGGCGGCGAAATCGATGAAGCGGCGGCCTTCGACATCCCACAGTTCCGCGTTCTCGGCGCGGGCTGCGTAGAAATCGCACATCACGCCGACGCCGCGCGGGGTGGCGGCGTTCTTGCGGGCCTGCAGGTCGGCATTCTTCACGGTCATCTCCTTGATGTTCTTTCCGGTGAGGTGAAAATCGGGCGCTTCGACAGCCCATGGAGGCGACTATAATCACATTTGGCTCTGGCAATCAGAGCCATTTCAATAAATATTCAGGAGCCAATCATGCGCGCGAGCGTGTTGTCGGACTGGCTGGCGCAGCGCCTCGTGCGAGGCGGCGAACAGCCGATCTACCGGCAGCTTCACCGGCTGCTGCAACAGGCGATCCTGTCGCGTGAACTGCCGGCCGGCACGCGCGTGCCGTCGTCGCGGCTCCTCGCGGCCGAACTCGGGATCGCGCGCAACACGGTCACGCAGGTTTACGAACAGCTTGCGCTCGAAGGTTATGTGAACTCGGCGACCGGCCGCGGTACGTTCGTGGCCGACAGCGCGCCCGACGAGATCGTCGGCGCGCCGCCCGACGCGGCCGCTACCCACCCGGCGTTCGTGCAGCCGTCCGCGCGGCGGCTGTCGGCACGCGGCACGCGGCTCGTCGAAGGGGCCGGCGTGTCGAAACGGCAGGGCGGCGCGTTCATGCCGGGCGTGCCCGATGTGTCGCGCTTTCCCGCGCGCGTGTGGACGCGGCTGCACAACAAATACTGGCGGCGGCTGCGCCCCGACCTGCTGACCTACGCGCCGGGCGGCGGGCTCGCGCTGCTGCGCGAGGCGCTGGCCGATTACTTGCGCACGTCGCGCTCGGTACGCTGCACGCCCGAGCAGATCGTGATTACGACCGGCATCCACCAGTCGATCGATCTCGCGGTACGGCTGCTGACCGACCCGGGCGACGCGATCTGGACCGAGGACCCGTGCTACTGGGGCGTGCGCAGCGTGCTGAACGTGTCGGGGCTGACGACGCGGCCGATCCCGGTCGACGAGGAAGGCATCGCCCCGTCGGCGGCCGATCTCGCCGAACCGCCGAAGCTGATGCTCGTCACGCCGTCGCACCAGTATCCGCTCGGGATGGTGATGAGCCTCGCGCGGCGGCGCATGCTGCTCGAATACGCACGCCAGCACGGTTGCTGGATCATCGAGGACGACTACGACAGCGAATTCCGCTACGGCAGCCGCCCGCTTGCGTCGCTGCAGGGGCTCGACACGGCCGGGCAGGTGATCTACGTCGGCAGTTTCGGCAAGACGCTGTTCCCGGGGTTGCGGGTCGGCTACCTGGTCGCGCCCGAGCCGCTCGCGGAGAGTTTCGCGACCGCGAGCGCCGAGTTGTACCGCGAAGGGCAGTTGCTGCAGCAGGCGGTGCTTGCCGAATTCATCGCGGAAGGGCACTTCGTGTCGCATATCCGCAAGATGCGCACGCTGTACGGGCAGCGCCGCGAGGTGCTGCTCGACGCGGTCGCGCAACGCTATGGCGACACGCTGCACGCGCTCGGCAGCGATGCCGGGTTGCATCTGGTCACGCAGTTGCCGGAAGGCGTCGACGATCGTGCGGTCGCGCAGGCCGCACTCGAACGCAATATCGTCGTGCGACCGTTGTCGGGTTATTACGCGGACCGCGAACGCGCGGCGTCGGGGTTGCTGCTCGGTTATGCGTGCGTGCCGGAGGACGAGATCGCGACGGCGTTCGCGACGCTCGCCGAGGCGATCGACGAGCGGGCATTCGGCGGGGTGGCGGCGGCTTGAACGGCGCTGCCGGTTGCGGCATGCCGTTGCGACGCCTGCCGCCGCCATCGGGACCGCGCAGCGCCATGCCCTGCGCACCGCCGGGCGCACGCGTGTTCTGCCGGACCCGTCGCGAACCTCAATACCCGATCCACACCGCGAACGTCAGCACGACACACGACAGCGCGAGCAGCGTCAGGAACAGTGGCAGCACGAAGCGGATCCACGCGCCGAAATCGACGCGTGCCGTTGCCAGATACGCGAGCAGCATCCCTGAGGTCGGCGTGACGAGGTTCGTCAGCCCGCCGCCGAGCACGAACGCGAGCACCGACGTCTGCCCGCTCACGCCGGAGAGCTGCGCGATCGGCCCGATGATCGGCATGCTGACCGCTGCCTTGCCCGATACCGACGGAATGAACACGTCGAGCACCATCTGCACGCCCATCAGCCCGTTCGCGACCCACACCGGCGATTGCCCGTCCGCGAGCCGCGTGAAGAAATTGATCAGCGTGTCGAGCACGAGGCTGTTTTGCAGCAGCAGCTCGACGGACGCGGCGAGCCCCATCAGCAGCGCGGCGAGCATCATGTTCTTCATCCCGTCGACGAACGCATCGGCCGCACTGCGCGAATCGAGCCCGCCGATGATGGCCGTCGCGATGCTCACGGCCGTGTAGAACGCGGCCAGCTCGACGTTGCCCCACTTCAGTTCGCGCGTCCCGTAGATCAGCATCGCGACCGCCGCGGCGAACACGAGCAGCGTCGCCTTGTGGCGCAGCGACAGCTTCGCGGCGGCGTGCGCGGCATGCCCTGCGGCGGCCTGCCCGGGCCGATAGCCGGTGTTGCGCACGTAGCGCAGCAGGTACAGGATGCCGATCGTCAGGAATACGACGAATACGGCCGCGCGCAGCGCGACGCCGCTGAACAGCGGCACGCCGACGAGCGGCTGGGCAACGGCGAGCGCGAGCGGGTTCGTGACCGATGCGATATAGCCGATCTTCGCGGCGATCGCGACGAGCGCGACCGCGAACAGGTCGGACAGGCCGAGGCGACGGGCGATCACGACCACCATCGGAATGATCACGAGATACTCGGAGATGAAGCCGAGCAGCGTGCTGCCGAGCCCGATCAGGATCATCAGCAGCGGCGTCAGCAGGTACGCGTTGTTGCCGGTGAGCTGCAGCAGCCGGTCGATGCCCGCATCGACGACACCCGTGCGGCGCATCACGCCGAACATCCCGCCGACGAACATCACCATCACGATCAACGGCGCGTTCTTCAGCAGCCCTTGCGGGACCGCGACGAACGCGGAGACGAGGCTTGCCGGCAGCGCATGCGCGGACGTGCTGTGGCTGACAGCCGGCGCGACGAGTGTCGTGAGCGCAGTCGTCTTCGGCACCACGTGATAGGTGCCCGGCACGACGAGCCGGCCGTCGCGGGCGAACTGGCCGGAGTCGACGAGCCACGTGAGCGCGATCGCGGCGGCGAGCACCCACAGCATCATCACCACGGGGTGCAGCATCTTGCCGTGCGGATGCGGCGCGTGAGCGGCGGGCGCTCCCGGAGCGGCCGCCGCAGGATCGCCGGCCGCGAGGGCGGTAGTGTCGGTGCCGGGCGTGCCGGCCGGGTTCGGGGAAGAGGCGGACATCGGATCCTCGTCGAAGAAGAAGCGGGCCGTCAGGCCGGTTGCAGCGCGGCGCGCGCCGGGACGTAGCCGAGTTCGGCGGAAATGGCGAGGCTGCACGCCTGCAGCCGTTCGAGATAGTCGGGAATGTCGGCATGGCTCACGCGCACCTCGGGCCCCGTCACGCTCACCGAGGCGACCGTCGCGCCCGTCAGGTCGCGCACCGGCACCGCGATCCCGACCGCGCCGGGCGTCACCTCGCCGCTGCTCACTGCATAGCCCTTGCGTGCGACCGCGTCGAGTTCGCCGGCGAGTTTCGCCGGGTCGTCGGCGAGCCCGTTCCGGCGCAGTTGCGCGAGATATTCGTCGCGCACCGCGTCGGGCGCGAACGCGAGCAGCACCTTGCCCGATGCGCCGAAATTGATCGGCCGGCGGTTGCCGACCGCGCCGACGGTGCGCACCGCGTGAGTGGTTTCGCAACGCGCGACACACACCGATTCGAGCCCTTCGCGCACGCGCAGCACGATGGTCTCGTTGATCGCCTGGTTGAGCGCGAGCATGTGCCGGTGCGCGGCCCGCACGAGCGCGTTCTGCTGCGACGCGGCCACGCCGATCACGAACGCCTGCGGGCCGAGCGCATAGGTGGACGTGCGCGGGTCCTGCACGACGAAGCGATGCAGTTCGAGCGTGCACAGCATCCGGTACGTGCGCGACTTGTTGATGCCGAGTTGCGACGCCAGCTCGGTCACGCCGAGGTGCGGGTGCTCGGCCACGTAGGTCAGCAGCTTCAGTGCGCTGTCGACGGCGTCGACGATGTAGGTCGTCATGCGGTGTCTCCCTGCGGCGCGATGCGCGCGCGGACGTAATCGGCGAGCGCATCGAGATATGCGTCGACCGAGCGCTTCAGCGTGGCGAACCCGGCGTGTTTCGCGAACGCGGCCTCGTCCATGTACAGCGCGCGGTTGAATTCGACCTGGATGCTGTGGCGCTGCCGTGCGGGATCGGCGAGCGCGGTCAGCAGGTCGCCGCCCTGGTACGGGTCGTTGACCTGCACGCGATAACCGGCATCGGTGAACCACTGCGCGGTCCACGCGGTGAAGGCCGGATCCGCGGTCGTGCCGCGCCGGTCGCTGACGACGACGTCCGGCCGCAACGCACCCGCATCGACGTTCATCGCGTTGCCGCGCGATTTCATCGAATGGCAGTCGATGTGCCACAGCGCGCCGTGCGCGGCATACAGCGGCTCGGCGATGCCGGCGAGCGCGCGGCGGTACGGCAGGTAGTACGCGTCGATCCGGTGGCGGACTTCCGCGAGCGACAGCTTGCGGTCGTACAGCGGCACGCCGGGCAACGCATCGCGCCGGATCAGCCCCATCCCGCGCTGCGTATACGGCTGCGGCGCAAGCGGCTCGGGCCACGGCTCGGCGAGCAGCGTCGCGTCGATGTCGGTTTCCGCGCGGTTCGGATCGATGTACGCGCGCGGAAACGTTGCGCCGAGCAGCGTGCCGCCGCGAGCAGGGGCGCCGGCCCACAGTTCGTCGATGAAAGCGTCCCACGTCGTGCGGATCGCGTCGTCGGGCGCGACGGTGGCGAAGTCCGGCGGATACGCGATGCCGCTGTGCGGCGAGTCGACGACGATCGGCAGGGCCGGCTCCGTCGGCGTCGCGACGAAATGCGCGGACGATGCACCGGCAGCCGCGGTGTTGCAATTAAACGTCAGCATGAGGATCAGGTTCTTTACCTAGTTTTTTGAAGCGTCTCGTTCGTTCGTTTTAATAATTAAAACAGCGTATCAATATTTCACAACGACTCAAAATCGCGGTCAAGGGCTTTTTGCGGCACCGGGATTACGCGTCGAGAACGGCCTGTAATGCCCGCCGCTATTGGACATGTTTCATTCCTCGAAACACGTTGCGATACATGGCTATCCGACTCCCGGACGTCATTTTTGGCGTCGCTTGACGCTTCAAATCGACGAATTCAACAATGAATAAGACGATGTTTTATTCAATAAAACACGTCTTGAGCGAAATAAATCGCTCCCCATATTCAATCGACAAAAAGGGGTCGGAGATGAAGCGGAAAAGGTTGGCAGTCGCGCTGGCAGGTATCGCAATGGCGGCGGCCGCGACGCAAGTACGGGCGCAATCGAGCGTGACGCTGTACGGCGTGGTCGATTCGGGGATCACGTACACGAACAACCAGAACGGCCACGCTGCGTGGCAGGCGACCGGCGGCAACGAGCAGGGCACGCGCTTCGGGCTGCTCGGCAAGGAGGAACTCGGTGGCGGCACGCGCGCGGTGTTCCGGCTCGAGAACGGCTTCAACATCGAGAGCGGCGCCGCGAGCCAGGGTGGCCGGCTGTTCGGGCGCCGGGCCTACGTGGGGCTGGAAAACGACCGCTGGGGCACGCTGACGATGGGCCGCCAGTACAACGCCGCGCAGGAAGTGCTGGAGCCGCTGCAGATCGGTGCGACCACCGCCCTCACGCAGTACGCGCTGCATCCGTTCGACACCGACGACCTGAACAACACGTTCCGCACCAACAACTCGGTGCAGTACCAGACGCCCACGTGGTACGGACTGCGCGCGGTCGGCCTGTACGGCTTCTCGAATTCCACGTCGTTCGCGGAAAACCGCGTGTGGAGCCTCGGCGCGAGCTACGAGAACGGGCCGCTGCAACTCGGCGCGGCCTACGTGCGCGTCGACCACCCGGCGCTCGACACGACCGGCGCGGCGGCGTCCGACAACTACTACACGTTCATCAAGGGCGTGACGCGCCAGCAGATCTGGGGCGCGGGCGGCGCATACGCATGGGGCGCCGCGACCTTCGGGTTGCTGTACACGAGCTCGCTGTTCAACCTGCAGACGGGCGGCGCGATGCGCTTCAACAACTACGAGGGCAGCGTGCGCTACCTGATGACGCCCGCACTGCAGTTCGCGCTCGGCGAAACCTACACGCAGGTGCTCGCGTCGCAAGGGCCGAAGCCGAGTTCGCACTACCTGCAGACGAGCGTCGGCGCGCAGTATTTCCTGTCGAAGCGCACCGATATCTACGTGAACGCGTTCTACCAGCGCGCTTCATCGAACGTGGTGGCGGCGATCGAAGGGATCTCGAATCCGTCGAGCACGCGTACGCAGATCGTGGCGGTGACGGGCATCCGGCACAAGTTCTGACGCAGCGGCAGGCCGCGGGCGGGGCGCGCCGCCTACAGGCGGATCAGCGCCGCGCCCACGACCACCAGCGCGCATGCGGCAAGCCGCTGCGCGCCGGGCCGCTCGCGCATCACGAGCCAGCCGATCGCGACCGCGAAGATCGAACTCGTTTCCCGCAGCGCCGACACCGTCCCGACCGGCAGGTACCGGTATGCGAGGATCACGATCCCGTAAGCGGCGAGCGAGATCGTGCCGGCGATCGCGCCCTGCGTGAGCGCCGTGCGCGAGGCGAGTACCGCGCGCGGGGCGCCACGTACCGCGCAGACCAGCACGAACTGCGGCACGCTCCAAAGCACGTACACCCACGCGATGTAGCCGAGCGCACTGCCGGACACGCGCGAGCCGATGCCGTCGCAGATCGAATACGCGGCGATGAACACGCCCGTGAGCAGTGCAAACGGCACGCCTTCACCGGAGAACCGGAAGCCGCGCCGCAGCGCGAGCGACATGATGCCGAACGACACGAGCGCGATGCCCGCGAAGCCGAACGGGGTCGGCTGTTCGTGGAGAAAGGCGAGCGCGAGCACCGACACGAGCAGCGGCGAGATCCCGCGCGCGATCGGATAGATCTGCCCGAACTCGCCGCTGCGATAGGCGCGCGCCAGCGTGAAGCAGTACGCGACCTCGAGCGCGGCCGACGCGACGATATACGGCCACGCGGCGGGTGCCGGCGCGGGCAGCAGCACGACGCCGGCGATGCCGATCGCGAAATAGGGCAGCGACATCGTGCCGAGCTGTACGAGCCGGTCTTCGCTGACGTGGAGGAAGGCATTCCAGATGGCATGCAGCAACGCGGAGCACAGCACGAGGCCGATGAAGAGGTGATCCATGGACGAAGGTGCGGGCGGCAGCGGGAGCGGGGAGTGCGCCGCCATTATGTGGGTATCGGGCGCACTCGCACGGAATTGTCGATAATGTCGTGTTGTTATTCACCGGATGCCGACGATGACCGAAGCCACCCAAGCCCAGCCTGCCGTTCCGCGCCTCACGAGCCTGTCGCACGGCGGCGGCTGCGGCTGCAAGATTGCGCCGGGCGTGCTGTCCGAGCTGCTGAAGCGCGCGACGCCGCCCGCGCTGTTCCCGGATCTGCTGGTCGGTACCGAGACGTCCGACGACGCGGCCGTCTACCGTCTCAACGACGAGCAGGCGATCGTCGCGACCACCGACTTCTTCATGCCGATCGTCGACGATCCGTTCGACTTCGGCCGCATCGCCGCGACCAACGCGCTGTCCGACGTGTATGCGATGGGCGGCAAGCCGATCCTCGCGCTCGCGCTGGTCGGGATGCCGATCAACGTGCTGCCGCACGAGACGATCGCGGCCGTGCTGCGCGGCGGCGAATCGGTGTGCGCGGACGCCGGCATTCCGGTGGCGGGCGGCCATTCGATCGATTCGGTCGAGCCGATCTACGGGCTCGCGGCGATCGGCGTCGTGCATCCGTCGCGCGTGAAGCGCAACGCGGCCGCGCGTGCGGGCGACGTGCTCGTGCTCGGCAAGCCGCTCGGCGTCGGCGTGCTGTCGGCCGCGCTGAAAAAGAACCAGCTCGATGCCGCGGGTTACGCGCAGATGATCGCGACGACCACCAAGCTGAACCGTCCGGGCGCCGACCTCGCCGCGCTGCCGGGCGTGCATGCGCTGACCGACGTCACGGGCTTCGGGCTGCTCGGTCACACGCTCGAGCTCGCACGTGGCGCGCACCTCACCGCGCGCGTGCACTACGCGTCGCTGCCGTGGCTCGCGGGCGTCGAGGCGTTCGTGGCCGACGGCGTGTTCACCGGCGCGTCGGGCCGCAACTGGGCCGCGTACGGCGCGGACGTTCGACTGGCCGACACGCTGCCGCCCGTCGCACAGGCGCTGCTGACCGACCCGCAGACGTCGGGCGGCCTGCTGGTCGCATGCGCGCCCGAGGCCGTCGACGACGTGCTCGCATGCTTCCGTGCCGACGGCTTCGACCGCGCGGGCGTGATCGGCGAGATGGTGGACGGGCCTGCGCGCGTCGATGTCGCGTGACGCCGAATCGCCGCAGCGGAGATTTTTGCGTTCGCTAGAATCGGTGCCTTCCATCGAAGGCATCGACGACCGATGAACGACTTCCTGTTCGGGCTGATGATTGCGCTGTCGGTCGGGCCCGTTGCGCTGATGATCGCGAACTACGGGATGCGCGCCGGCACCGCCAGCGGCGTGCGCGCGGCGGTGGGTGTCGCGACGGCCGACGGCTGCTACGCGGTCGTCGCGTTCACGCTCGGCGCGATGCTGGCGAGCACGCTCGCGGCGCATCTGTCGCTGTTTCGTGTCGTTGGTGCGCTCGTGTTGCTCGCAATGGGCACGCGGATGCTGTGGCAGGCGCTGCGGGATCGGCGCCGCACGCTCGACGGCGATGCGCGGCCGCCGGGCACGCGCCCGTTCACATCGATGTTCTTCGTCACGCTCGCGAATCCGCTCACCATCCTGCTGTTCTATGGCTATGCGACGGCTGCCGCCGGTGCGCATCGCCACTGGCAGCTTGGCGCCGCGTGCGTGTTCGCCGGCAGCCTCGCGGGGCAGCTGGTGTTCGCGTTCGGCGGCAGCATGATCGGGCGCATCGTGAAATCGCCCGGGTGGCTCGCGGCGAGCCATCTGGTCGCCGCGCTGGTCGTGCTCGGTTACGGCATCGCGGGGCTCGTGCGCGTGTAGCGGTTCGGGAGCCGGCCGAAATCGATGTCGACGGGTGCGATACGCAGCGGCATGTCGGCAGGCGTTCGTTCCTGCCAACCCGATAGCATTCCTGATGGTTGTCATGCACGGCGACGGTGCGAAACCGACGACGCACGTCGCATTGCGCAACACGCGCACGGTCGCACGAAACACGGGGAGTCGTTTCGTAGTCGGGTTCCGCAACGTGCACGCCCGTTCTATACTCCGTCGCGCAGTCTACGAGAGCCGTTCTCACCCAACATCATCGAAACAAGGAACGCCGATGCTGACTCGCTCCATTCTTTCCGCCGCTGCATTCTCGCTCGCAGCCTGCGCAACCGCGCCGTCGATCGCGCAGGACAACCAGGGCAACAACGCGGGCAACAATGCATTCGCCGAGACCGGTGCACAGGGCCGCCCGGTCAAGGTCATGATCATCACGATGTTCGGGCCGGAGGGCCAGGCCTGGCTCGACCGGCTCGGCCCGTGGCGCGACATCGCCGTGCCCGGCCTGTCGCCGGACTACCCGAACGTCCACTGCAACAAGCAGGACGTGTGCGTGGTCACGACCGGCATGGGTTATGCGAACGCGTCGGCGACGATCATGGCGCTCACGTTCTCGCAGCGCTTCGATCTGCGCCGCACGTATTTCCTGATCTCCGGCATCGCGGGCGTCGACCCCGCGCAAGGCACGGTCGGCTCGGCCGCGTGGTCGAAGTACCTCGTCGATTTCAGTCTGCAGTGGGAGCTCGATGCACGCGAGATTCCGGCCGGCTGGAATACCGGATTTCTCGGCATCAACACGAAGAGCCCGAACGACAAGCCGCCGCTCGACTACCGTACCGAGGTGTTCCAGCTCAACCCGCAGCTCACCGACGCCGCGGTCGCGCTGTCGCGCAACGTCGTGCTCGCCGACAGCGCGCAGGCGCAGGCCGCGCGCGCGAAGTTCACGTATGCGCCGGCGAACCGGCCGCCGACGGTGATCCAGTGCGATACGTCATCGGGCAACACGTGGTTCTCGGGCACGCTGATCGGCGAGCGCGCGCGCCAGTGGACGAAGATCCTGACCGACGGCAAGGGCACCTACTGCATGACCGCACAGGAAGACAACGCGACGTATGAAGCGCTCAAGCGTGCGGCGAGCGTGAAGCGGGTCGACCTGTCGCGCGTCGCGGTGCTGCGTACCGGCTCCGATTTCGACCGGCCGTATGCGGGGCAGACGAGTGCGGACAACCTGCTGAACTACGCGGACCAGGGCGGCTTCGCCCCCGCGACCGAAAACCTGTATCGCGCGGGCAACCCGCTCGTGCAGGACATCGTGACGCACTGGGGCGAGTGGCGCGACGGGGTGCCGCGCCGTTGAGGGTCAGGCGACGGCTCGGTCGGTGGTCAATGCGAGTGCGGGGCCGAACGGAAAGGCGTCCACACCGGCGTGGTGTCGTCCCAATGATCGAGCGGCGAAGGAAGTTGGTCGTTCATCATGTGCTCCTGCAACTAACTGACTCAGCGAATCGTCGATAGGTGTGTCGCGACGCCGCGCACGGGGCACCCCGCTGCGCGGCGTTGCGCGTTTACCGGCCTCCGCCGGCGAGCTGGTTGCTTTCCGGCAACGAGCGATACGGGCCTTGCGCGAGTTCGAGCCCTTGCGGGTACGAATTCGCCTTGCGCAGGTACGCGAGCGTGCCGTCCTTGCGGGCCTGCTCGACTTCCGCGCTCACTTCGGCGCGCGTGCGCGGGCCGTAGTGCTGCGAGTACCACGACGTGTTGCCGTAGTCGCCGGCGTGCGGCGTGCCCGAATCGGCGAAGGCCGGAGCGGACACGGCGAGCGTGAGGGCCAGGGCGGAGAGAAGATGGCGGCGGTTCATGGCTAACTCCTGTCTTTCGGAGTTGGCGCCTGAGCGCTGACTCCGGTCCCATCAAGCGGGATCTGTTCGGTGCGCAACGAGGTGCGCGACAGGGTTTACTCTAGGTATCTGTTCCGTCGCGATAAATGCGGCAGATGCGAATTGAATTGTCGTGTCAGTGGAACAATCGACATCCGTACACCTGGCAGGGTTATGCAGAAATCGCTGGAACCCGCTTGCAGCGGGCCTCACAAGGGGGCGACGGCGGCGCGCAACGACGCAGGCGCACGATTGCGTCGCCTTGCACAAAGGTTTGCTGCGGATTCGGGAAGGATCTGGCGCGCCGTACGGGGACGTGGCGCGGAGGCGGGACGCCGCGCGGGCCTTGCAGCCCGCGCGTGCGGTTCAGCGGCGTAGTTCGGTCACGTGGTTCTGACGATCCGGTCAGCCGGGCAGTTCAGCCACTTACGCGACCCACTCGTTGATGACCGGCGTGTCGAGCACCGGCGCGCGTTCGGCTTCCTCGAATGTGCGCTTGCTGCACGTCGCGTCGAGGCTGCCCTTGCCGCTCAGCAGCGGGCAACGGTCGAACACCTCGGCGATCCAGTCGACGAAGACGCGCACTTTCGGCGACAGATGGCGGCTGTGCGGATACACGACGGAGATCGGCATCGGCAGCGGCTTGACGCCGGGCAGCACTTCCTTGAGCCGGCCTTCGCGCAGATGCGGCAGCACCATGAAGAGCGGCGGCTGGATCAGCCCGAAGCCTTCGATCCCGCAGGTCACGTACGCATCGGCATCGTTCACCGACACGATGCCCTCCATCTTCATCTCGACTTCCTGGCCGTCGGTCAGGAACGTCCAGTCGATCGTGCGGCCGGTGCGGCTCGAGAAGTAGTTGACGGCCTTGTGCTGGCTCAGGTCGTCGATCGTCTTCGGCTCGCCGTGACGCTCGAGATAGTCGGGCGACGCGACCGTCACGCATTCGAACAGGCCGACCCGGCGCGCGACGAGCGACGAGTCCTGCAATGCACCAACGCGGATCACGCAATCGACCCCTTCCTGCAGCAGGTCGACCGGCCGGTCGGACAGGCCGAGCTGCAGGTCGATGTCCGGGTAGCGCGTATGAAATTCGCACAGCGACGGAATCACGAGCAGCCGCCCGATCGAGCCCGGCATGTCGATACGCAACTTTCCGTGCGGCTTCCGGTTGTTCGCCTGGAAGCTCGCCTCGGTTTCCTCGACGTCCGCGAGGATCCGCACGCATCGTTCGTAGTACGCGGCGCCGTCCGGCGTGAGCGACAGCCGGCGCGTGGTTCGGTGCATCAGCCGCACACCGAGGAATGCTTCGAGATTCTGGATGATCGTCGTGACGGACGCCCGCGGCAGGCTGAGCGTTTCTGCTGCCTTGGTGAAGCTGCTTGTATCGACGACGCGAGTAAACACCTGCATGGCCTGAAGCCGGTCCATCACAACCTCCGCAATCTAATTTGCCGCCGGAACAAAGAGGCTGCGCTACCTCGTGGGTAAACGCAGCCTCGGATTGTTCGGGGGCGTTGAATTGTGTTGCCGGATTATAGGCATTTATCCCAATGTCTGCCGGACCCAGAATTCGTTCCATCTCGAAATGGATGCTGCATCGTCATGGACGCTTCTGAATTCAGCAAATTCCTGAAGGCCGCGTTGCCCGCCCAAGCCACGGCGGGCGCGGCGCTGACGGTCGCCGAAGTGGAAATTCCCGGCTACGCGCAGGACATCGTGCTGCGCCTGTACCGGCGCCCGGACAAGACCGGGTTGCCGGTAGTGCTTTATTTCCACGGCGGCGGTTTCGTGCGCGGTTCGCTCGAAGACGCCGATTTCGCCGCGCGCTTTTTAGCAGAACGCTTACCAGCTCTCGTAGTGTCGGTCGACTATTCGCTCGCGCCGGCCTTTCCCTTTCCGGCCGCGCCGGAGGATGCGTATCGCGCCGCCGTGTGGGCCGCGACGCGCGCCCGCGCGTTCGGCGGCAACCCGAAGAAGATCGGTGTCGCGGGTCACGACGCGGGCGGCCAGCTCGCGAACTGCCTCGCGTTCATCGCGCGCGATCGCGGCGAAGTGTCGATCGCCGCGCAGGCGCTGTTCGGGCCGATGCTCGACCCGAGCATGACGCGCATCGGCGACGCCGAGCGCCTCGCGTCCGACATCACCGCGCGCGAATGCGCGGCCTGTTATCGCGCGTATCTGCCGCAGGCCGCGCAACGCATGCACCCGTATGCGGCGCCGCTCGAATCGGTGCGCCTCGCGGGCCTGCCGCCGACGCTCGTCGTCACCGCACAGAACGACGTGCTGCACGTCGAGGCGGAGAAATATGCGGGCTGCCTGATCTCGTCGGGCGTGCTCACGCAGGTGATCCGCTATCCGGACATCACGCACGCCGCGCTCGCGACGCATGAAGCCGCCTTCGAGGAAGCCGTGCGCTTCTTCCAGTGCCGCTTCCAGGCGCGCCAGCCCAACCGTTCCGAATAACCAGAACCAATCCACGCTTACCTGGAGATCCACATGGCCATCCTACGCACCTCCCGTTCCCGAATCGCGACAGCGGCGATCGTGACGCTTGCCGTCGTCGGCCTCGGAACGTTCGGCGCGATGCGCGTGAACGCGAACGCGCCCGAGAAAGCGGCTGCACCGCTGCCCGAAGTCGACGTCGCGACCGTCGTACCGCAGACCGTCACCGACTGGCAGAGTTATTCGGGCCGTCTCGAGGCGGTCGAGAAAGTCGACGTGCGCCCGCAGGTGTCGGGCACGATCGTCGCGGTGAACTTCAAGGACGGCGCGCTCGTGAAGAAGGGCGACGTGCTGTTCGTGATCGACCCGCGCCCGTACCAGGCCGAAACCGATCGCGCGGCCGCGCAGCTCGCGGCCGCGCAAGCGCGCAACGGTTACGCGCAGACCGACTGGCAGCGCGCGCAGCGGCTGATCGGCGACAACGCGATCGCGAAGCGCGATTACGACGAGAAGCAGAACGCGGCGCGCGAAGCGGCCGCGAACCTGAAGGCCGCCGAAGCCGCGCTCGAAACGGCGCGCATCAACCTCGGCTATACGCGGATCACCGCGCCGGTGTCGGGCCGCGTGTCGCGTGCGGAAATCACGCTCGGCAACGTCGTGTCGGCCGGTGCGTCGGCCGCGCCGCTCACCACGCTGGTGTCGGTGTCGCCGATCTACGCATCGTTCGACGCAGACGAACAGACCTACCTGCAATACATCAACGGCGCGCGCAACGGCCGCAAGGTGCCGGTCGAGCTCGGCCTCGCGAACGAAACCGGCTACTCGCGCAGCGGCGAGATCGACTCGGTCGACAACCGTCTCGACACGTCGTCGGGCACGATCCGCGTGCGAGCGCGCTTCGACAATGCGGACGGTGCGCTCGTCCCGGGCCTGTACGCACGCGTGAAGGTGGGCGGCAGCGCGCCGCACGAGGCGCTGCTCGTCGACGACGCGGCGATCAACACCGACCAGGACAAGAAGTTCGTGTTCGTCGTCGACCAGCAGGGCCGCGTGTCGTACCGGGAAGTGCAGCAGGGGCTGCAGCACGGCAACCGGCGCGTGATCGTGAGCGGCCTCGCGGCAGGCGATCGCGTGGTCGTGAACGGCACGCAGCGCGTGCGCCCCGGCGAACAGGTGAAGCCGCACATGGTCCCGATGACGGGCGGTGACGCGCCGTCCGCGCCGCTGGCGGACAACGCGAAGCCGGCCGCCCCGGCGAAGGCGGATTCGTAAGCGGCCCGCCGCTTCGTATCCGCGTTCAACCAGACAGAGCCACACATGAACATTTCAAAATTCTTTATCGACCGGCCGATCTTCGCAGGAGTCCTATCGGTGATCATCCTGCTCGGCGGGGTGATCGCGATGTTCTTGCTGCCGATCTCGGAATATCCGGAAGTCGTGCCGCCTTCCGTGATCGTGAAGGCGCAGTATCCGGGCGCAAACCCGAAAGTGATCGCCGAGACGGTCGCGTCGCCGCTTGAAGAACAGATCAACGGCGTCGAGGACATGCTCTACATGCAGTCGCAGGCGAACAGCGACGGCAACATGACGATCACCGTCACGTTCAAGCTCGGTACCGATCCGGACAAGGCCACGCAGCTCGTGCAGAACCGCGTGAACCAGGCGCTGCCGCGCCTGCCGGAAGATGTGCAGCGGCTCGGCATCACGACGGTGAAGAGTTCGCCGACGCTGACGATGGTCGTCCACCTGATCTCGCCGGACAACCGCTACGACATGACCTACCTGCGCAACTACGCGCTGATCAACGTGAAGGATCGCCTGTCGCGGATCCAGGGCGTCGGCCAGGTGCAGCTGTGGGGTTCGGGCGACTACGCGATGCGCGTGTGGCTCGATCCGCAGAAAGTCGCGCAGCGCGGGCTGTCGGCCGAGGACGTCGTGCAGTCGATCCGCGAGCAGAACGTTCAGGTCGCGGCCGGCGTGATCGGCGCGTCGCCGTCGCTGCCCGGCACGCCGCTGCAGCTGTCGGTGAACGCGCGCGGCCGTCTGCAGACGGAAGACGAGTTCGGCGACATCGTCGTGAAGACCACGCCGGACGGTGGCGTCACGCACCTGCGCGACATCGCGCGGATCGAGCTCGACGCATCCGAATACGGGCTGCGCTCGCTGCTCGACAACAAGCCGGCCGTCGCGATGGCGATCAACCAGTCGCCGGGCGCGAACTCGCTGCAGATCTCGGACGAAGTGCGCAAGACGATGGCCGAGCTGAAGCAGGACATGCCGGCGGGCGTCGACTACAAGATCGTCTATGACCCGACGCAGTTCGTGCGTTCGTCGATCAAGGCCGTCGTGCATACGCTGCTCGAAGCGATCGCGCTGGTCGTGATCGTCGTGATCGTGTTCCTGCAGACCTGGCGCGCGTCGCTGATTCCGCTGATCGCGGTGCCGGTGTCGATCATCGGCACGTTCTCGCTGCTGCTCGCGTTCGGGTATTCGATCAATGCGCTGTCATTGTTCGGGATGGTGCTCGCGATCGGGATCGTGGTCGACGATGCGATCGTGGTGGTCGAGAACGTCGAGCGCAACATCGAAAGCGGGATGAACGCGCGGCAGGCGACCTACAAGGCGATGCAGGAAGTGAGCGGGCCGATCATCGCGATCGCGCTGACGCTCGTCGCCGTGTTCGTGCCGCTCGCGTTCATGTCGGGCCTGACCGGCCAGTTCTACAAGCAGTTCGCGATGACCATCGCGATCTCGACGGTGATCTCGGCGTTCAACTCGCTGACGCTGTCGCCGGCGCTGTCCGCGATCCTGCTGAAGGGGCATGGCGACAAGGAGGACTGGCTGACGCGCGTGATGAACCGTGTGCTCGGCGGCTTCTTCCGCGGCTTCAACAAGGTGTTCCATCGCGGCGCGGAGAACTACGGCCGCGGCGTGCGCGGCGTGCTGTCGCGCAAGACGCTGATGCTCGGCGTGTATCTCGTGCTGGTGGGCGCGACCGTGCTGGTGTCGAAGGTCGTGCCGGGCGGCTTCGTGCCCGCGCAGGACAAGGAATACCTGATCGCGTTCGCGCAGTTGCCGAACGGTGCGTCGCTCGACCGCACCGAGAAGGTGATCCGCGACATGGGCTCGATCGCGCTGAAGCAGCCGGGCGTCGAGAGCGCGGTGGCGTTCCCGGGGCTGTCGGTGAACGGCTTCACGAACAGCTCGAGCGCGGGCATCGTGTTCGTCACGCTGAAGCCGTTCTCGGAACGGCATGGCAAGGCGCTGTCGGCGGGCGCGATCGCGGGTGCGCTGAACCAGCAGTACAGCGCGATGAAGGACTCGTTCGTCGCGGTGTTCCCGCCGCCGCCGGTGCTCGGCCTCGGCACGCTCGGCGGGTTCAAGATGCAGATCGAGGATCGCGGCGCGGTCGGCTATGCGCGGCTCGCGGATGCGACCAACGACTTCATCAAGCGCGCGCAGCAGGCGCCGGAACTCGGCCCGTTGTTCACGAGCTACCAGATCAACGTGCCGCAGCTCAACGTCGATCTCGACCGCGTGAAGGCGAAGCAGCTCGGCGTGCCGGTGACCGACGTGTTCAACACGATGCAGGTGTATCTCGGCTCGCTGTACGTGAACGACTTCAACCGCTTCGGGCGCGTGTACCAGGTGCGCGTGCAGGCCGATGCGCCGTTCCGCCAGCGTGCGGACGACATCCTGCAGTTGAAGACGCGCAACGACAAGGGCGAGATGGTGCCGCTGTCGTCGCTCGTCACGGTGACGCCGACGTTCGGCCCAGAAATGGTCGTGCGCTACAACGGCTACACGGCGGCCGACATCAACGGCGGCCCGGCACCGGGCTTCTCGTCGGGTCAGGCGCAGGCCGCGATCGAGCGCATCGCGCATGAAACGCTGCCGCGCGGCGTGCGGTTCGAGTGGACCGACCTCACGTACCAGCAGATCCTTGCCGGCGATTCGGCGATGTACGTGTTCCCGATCAGCGTGCTGCTCGTGTTCCTCGTGCTCGCCGCGCTGTATGAAAGCCTGACGCTGCCGCTCGCGGTGATCCTGATCGTGCCGATGAGCATTCTGTCTGCGCTGACGGGCGTGTGGCTCACGCAGGGCGACAACAACATCTTCACGCAGATCGGCTTGATGGTGCTGGTGGGGCTGTCGGCGAAGAACGCGATCCTGATCGTCGAATTCGCACGCGAGCTCGAACACGACGGCAGGACACCGCTCGAGGCCGCGATCGAGGCGAGCCGGCTGCGGCTGCGCCCGATTCTGATGACGTCGATCGCGTTCATCATGGGTGTCGTGCCGCTCGTCACGTCGACCGGTGCCGGTTCGGAAATGCGCCATGCGATGGGTGTCGCGGTGTTCTTCGGGATGCTCGGCGTGACGCTGTTCGGGCTGATGCTGACGCCGGTGTTCTACGTCGTGTTGCGTACGCTGGCAGGCGGCAAGATCCACGTCGCCGGCAAGGACTCGGCCGGCTACGGCGTGCCGGCCCAGGGCGTACCGGCTTCGGATGCTTGAGGATAAAAAGATGGACAACATGCACAACACGAACGGCCTGATGCGCTTCGCGAAGGTGGCGGCCGCGAGCACCCTGCTCGCGACGCTGCTCGCCGCGTGCGCGGTGGGCCCCGACTACAAGCGCCCGGACGCGGCGGTGCCCGCCGCGTTCAAGGAAGCGCCGACGCTCGCCGCCGGCGAGCAGGCCGGCACATGGAAGACGGCCGAGCCGGCGGACGGCGAACATCGCGGCGAATGGTGGAAGGTGTTCGGCGACCCGGTGCTCGATTCGCTCGAGACGCAGGCGCTCGCCGCGAACCAGAACCTGAAGGCCGCGGCCGCGCGGGTCGAGGAAGCGCGCGCGGCGACGCGTTCCGCGCGCTCGCAATGGTTCCCGCAGGTTGGCGCCGGGTTCGGGCCGACGCGCGAAGGGCTGTCGTCGGCGTCGCAGTTCCAGCCGCAGGGCACGGGCCCGACCAACGCGACGCTGTGGCGCGCGCAGGGTACGGTGTCCTACGAAGCCGACCTGTTCGGCCGTGTCGGCCGCAACGTCGAGGCGTCGCGTGCCGACCAGGCGCAGAGCGAAGCGCTGTTCCGTTCGGTGCAACTCGCGCTGCAGGCGGACGTCGCGCAGAACTATTTCGAACTGCGCCAGCTCGACTCCGACCAGGACCTGTACCGTCGCACGGTGGAGTTGCGCGAGCAGGCACTGAAGCTCGTGCAGCGCCGCTTCAACGAAGGCGACATCAGCGAGCTCGACGTGTCGCGCGCGAAGAACGAGCTGGCCAGCGCGCAGGCCGATGCGGTCGGCGTCGCGCGCCGGCGCGCGGCATCCGAGCATGCGCTCGCGATCCTGCTTGGCAAGGCGCCCGCGGATTTCGCATTCAAGGAAACGCCGATCGTGCCGGTCGCGGTGAAGGTGCCGCCGGGCCTGCCGTCCGCGCTGCTCGAACGCCGTCCGGACGTGTCGGCGGCCGAGCGCGCGATGGCGGCCGCGAACGCGCGGATCGGCCTCGCGAAGTCGGCGTATTTCCCGAAGCTCGACATCACGGGGGCGTTCGGCTATGAGGCGTCGACGCTCGGCAACCTGTTCCTGTGGTCGAGCCGCACGTTCCTGCTCGGGCCGTTCGCGGGCACCGCGCTGACGCTGCCGCTGTTCGACGGCGGACGCCGTGCGGCCGGCGTGCAGCAGGCGCGCGCGCAGTACGACGAGCAGGTCGCGAACTACCGGCAGCAGGTGCTCGTCGCGTTCCGCGAGGTCGAGGACAATCTCGCCGACCTGCGCCTGCTCGACGACCAGATCCGCGCGCAGGATGCGGCCGTCAATGCGTCGCGGCGCGCGGCGACGTTGTCGCGCACGCAGTATCAGGAAGGGGAAGTCGCCTATCTCGACGTCATCGACAGCGAGCGCTCGGTGCTGCAGTCGCAACTGCAGGCGAACCAGCTCACCGGTGCGCAGGCCGTGTCGACCGTCAACCTGATCCGCGCGCTCGGCGGTGGGTGGGGCGCGGCGCCGACGGCGGTCGGCGATGCGGCGTCCGGCAAGGCGGAGGTCGCCGCGCGTTGATGCGGCGGCCCGCCAAGGGCCGTTCAGGCAGATGGCTGATATGGCCGATCGATGAAGAACCCCGATCCGTGGCAACGCGGATCGGGGTTTTTTATTGGCCGCTCGTCATGACTGCTCTTCGGGTGTCACGTCCGTGCGTTCGGCGATCACCACCGCGTAGCGGCCAACCGCATCGGCGATGCGTTGCGCCAGTTCGGGATCGCGCACCGCGCGCGCGAGCGTGACGCCGCCCGACAGCAGTGCAAGGAACGCGATCGCACGGTCGTCGTCGGGCGTGTCGCCCAGACCGGATGCGACTTCGTCGACGATCTGCCGCAACGCCTGTTCATACGCGTCGCGCGTGTCGTCGTCGGCGCGCATCACTTCGGGCGACAGGCTCGGCAGCGCACAGCTTTCGCCGAGTGCGCAGGTGCGCCGCGGCCCGAGGTAGAACGACACGAACGGGCGGCGCCAGCGCGCGCCATGCTCGGCCTTGAACGTCGCGACGCCTTGCCGGAGCTGCTCGAGGCCGTCGAGCACGACGTTGCGGAACGCCTCGCCTTTCGATTTGAAATGCCCGTAGAACGCGCCGTTGGTGACGCCCGCCGCCTTCGTCAGCGGACCGATGCCGGAGCCGCCATAGCCCTCCTGGCGGAACAGGCGGCTCGCGGCCTCGAGGATGCGCGTGCGGGTTTCGTGCTTGTGCTCGACGGAATAACGCATGACAGGCTCGCTTCAGAGCGATCGCTCTTTATCGCTTGCATAGAGAGCAATCAGTGTCTAATGTATAGAGAGTGACTGATATTTATATCACGTCACGATTCCGATGACCTGACCAGGAGAACGTGCGATGCCGATTACGCTGACAGTATCTGAAGGGGTTTTCACGCCGGACGACGAGGGGCCGGTGTTTGCCGAGTTGACCGATGCGCTGCTGGATGTCGAAGGATTGACCGGGAACGGGTTCCTGGCGCCGAACGTGGTCGGCACGCTCAACGTGCTGCCGCGGCACCGGACCTTCGTGCATGGCCGCGCGGAGCCTGCCGCGTTCGTCGAGCTGAAGCTGCCGGCGGTGGCGCTCGCCGCGCCCGACAAGCAGCGGCAATTCGTCGAACGGGCGACCGAGATCGTGCTGCATCGAGCGGGCGGACGGCTGACGCCCGCGCAAGTGTGGGTGAACGTCGTGCATGCCGTCGATGGCGGATGGGGCATTGCCGGGCGGCGGTACGACAACGCGTCGCTGGTCGATTCGATCCAGAGTGCGGCTGCTGCGGCTTCGCATTGACTGCAATTAACTGCAACTAACGGTCAAGCCCTCAAGCGTTGACCGACGGTGCGGCGGCGATCGCCGCCGCACCGGTTACTTGTCGTTGCCGGTAGCCCGCAGCGCGCGCACCAGTTCGCTCGCTGCCTTGCCGAGCCTCGTGTGTTTCGGCCGGCGCAGATACACGGGCAGCGGCAGCCCGTTGCGGATGTTCGCGAACACGAGCGGCGCGAGTTCGCCGTCGGCGGTGTATCGGCCGACGACGGATTCCGGCAGGTTCGCCCAGCCATGCCCGGCCTTCACCAGCGCGATCGCGGTGGCCATGTCGGTCACCTTCCACGTGCGGTTGCCGATCAGCGGCCGCACGTCGGTGAGCGGCCGTTCGGGATCGGCGATCACGATCTGGCGGAAGCCCGACAGCCGCTCGATCGCCCCGGGTTGCGCGCATTCGGCGATCGCCGGATGGCTCGGCGCGGCGACCGCGACGAGCGTCTCGGTCCACAGCGCGTGGATCTGTTCCTGCGGATGAAGATCGAGCCCGCCGTACGCGACACAGAGATCGATGGCGCCGCGATGCAGCGCGTCGACGGTCACGTCCTGCGGCGCCGTGACGATGCTGATCGCGAGCGCCGGATATTTCGCGGCCACGGCCGTCAGTGCACGGGCGACCGGCGCGCCGTCGATTTCGGCCGCGAGCCCGAGCCGCAACGTATCTTCGACGCCTTCCGACAAATGCTGCGCATGCGCGCGCAGCGCGTGCAGCCGCTCGGCGATCGAGCGCGCATCGGGCAGCAGCGCGGCCATCGCGGCGGTCGGCGTCGGTTCGCGCGTGCCGCGGTCGAACAGCACGAGGTCGAGTTCGGCCTCGAGGTTCGCGATCGCCATGCTGATCGCCGACGGCGTGCGGCCGAGCGCGCGCGCGGCTGCCGAGAACGAGCCCTGGTCGACGACGGTCAGCAGCATGTCGATGTGGTCGCTGGTCAGCATGCACCGCCTCCTGTCAGAAAAATTGAAAGGACCTGACTTTGGCGAGCGGGGGCCCGCTGATAGTCTCGCCACCTTGTTCGAGATGAAGGTGGATGGTCATGCAAGGGTGGAAGAGACGCATAGTCTACGTCGTGATGTTCGAGGTGCTCGGCATCCTGGTCGCATCGTCGGTGCTCGGCATGCTGAGCGGCGCGAGCGTGGCGGCGAGCGGGCTGCTGGGAGTGATGATCTCGACGACGGGCGTCACCGTCAATTTCCTGTACAACCTCGCGTTCGAGGCATGGGAGTGCCGCAGCGCGGCGACGACGCGCACGGTCGGCCGCCGCGTGCTGCATGCGATCGGCTTCCAGGTCGCGCTCGTGACGTTCCTGATTCCGCTGATCGCGTGGTGGCTCGACGTGTCGCTGCTGCAGGCGTTCCTGTACGACGCGGTGCTGATCGTGTTCTTCCCGATCTTCACGTTCGCGTACAACTGGGCGTTCGACAGCGTGTTCGGACTGCCGGATGCGGTCACGCGCAAGGCTGAGCCGGTCGTCTGGTGAACGGTGGCGCGGCGGCGCGTGCGCATGCAGCGGCCATCGGCATGGGCGAGCATCGGGTGACGTACTGGCGCTTCGATGGCAGTACGTATCAGCCGGGCGACTCGTGGATTGAAACGGGCGCCGGCAGCGATGCCGACGGCAACGGTCCGGCTATCGCACAGGGCGGGACGTCGGTCGGGTGACCTGCCGATAGCCGCCCGACAGAACTTACGCGGCGACGAACTCGTGCACGTAACGATTGAACACGGCGGGGCTCGCCGCGTTCATCCCGTGCGATGCGCCGGCGACGGTCTGCCGTTGCGCATTGCCGATCCACTGCGTCAGCGTATCGACGTTGTGGCGGAACATCTTCGGGCTGCGCTGGCCGTCGATCAGCAGCGTGCGGCACGCGATGTCGCCGGCCGTGTGCTGCGAGTACGCGGGCAGCGGGTCGCGCAACTGCTTCGGCAGCGTGCTTGCGTTGTCGATCGCCATCGTGCGGAAACGCGACGTGCTTTTCTTCCACGCGCCGGGCAGGCTCACGGAATCGACGAACATCTCGAGGCCCGCTTCGACGTCGCCTTGCCCGATCAGGCTCACGGCCTTCGTGCGCAGTGCGATCGCGGCGGCCGGCAGCGCGGCTTCGCGCACGCCCGGCTGTTGCAGCGGGCCGCCCGGATCGGCGAGCGTCAGCGATTCGACGAGTTGCGGATGCTGGCGCGCGACGTTGAACGCGACGCTGCCGCCGCGCGAGTGGCCGACCAGATGCACGGGGCCGAGATCGAGCGCGTCGATGAACTCGGCGAGCTCGTCGACGTGGTTCTGCCAGCTGAACTCGTCCTGGATGCCCGCTTCGACGGCCGGCCAGTAATGGCTGAGGCTCGGCGCGATGCAGCGGTAGTGGGCCGACAGCGCAGCGAGCTGCGGATCCCAGTAGCGGTAGTCGCACAGCGAGCCGTGCACGAACACCATCGGCGCACCGCTGCCCCGCTCGACATACGGCAGGCTGATGCCTGACGAAAGCGTCGCAAATTGCAGGTCGGGGTTCGCGAGCACGGACGGCTCGATTCGCATGTTCATGACTGAAAGACTCAAAGGTGCGTCAACACGACGCAACTATGCATCACGGCGACCTGCAAGGAAAACGCATAATTTTCATCGTCGCGATCAATTTTTTTGATGGATCGGCTGGAAACCCTTGTCGGAAGGGGATGGGTGTCGATGCTTTCAATCGTCTAACGATGGGCGGTGACGCCGCACAGGCCCGGAAAGGCGTGTGCGACGGCCTGCGCACCTGTGCATCGCAACCGGGGAAACGGGAAAACGGGAAGGACGCGCGCCGCGAACGCGGCCCGCGTTTCAGCGCACCGCCAGCGCGGGCACCGTCTGAAGCTCGACGGGGAGGTCGTTGTCGGTCGCGAACTGCATCGCGAAATCGAAGGCGTCCGTGCAGACGGTGCGCAGGGCGGTGGCAGTCAGTAGTGCAACGGTGGTGAAGTGAGGGGCTTCATGGCGCGGCGCCTGATCTGGGGACAGGCGTAGAGTCGACCGTACATCATCCATTCGAGCCTTCGAGCAACCGGTATGGCGATTGGCCACATTATTGATCGAGACGACAGGCGCGCATGGCGTGGCCTACATGGCAGGCACGAAGCCCGAGATTCTAGCGATAGCTCGCCAACGTATTCAGATGCTCGCCTAGTTCGCCTTCCTGAGTTGCGGCATTGACGTGATGGAAGTAGCGATACCAGCCGCTATCGTGGATGCCCTGGAGTAAAGTGTCCCGAGCGGTCGCGTCAGGGAAGCGCCAGATGCCGACGAAACGGTGATGCGTAGAGCGTGGGACGTCGGAGGCGACTTCGCTCAACGTCAACATCTCGATACCTAGCGTACCGAGTTCGGCCACACCTTTGGCAATACCGTCAAGGAATACACGACGGTGATCGTCTGACAAAATCTCCCAGGCCGGCGACGGCGAATAAAGTTCCACCAGGTAATGCGACATGTTGAGCTCCTCATCAATCGCGTTGCCGACGCCCCGTTGGCTCGGTATCGGTTTGCGCGCCCGTGTTGCCCGAGACTTTCGCCAGCAACGTGGCAAGTTGCTCGCGCTCCTTTGATGTCAGGTTGGCAAACAAGCTGCCGATCCACCGGCTGTGCTGATCAAATATCTTCGTGGCGAGCTGCTTGCCTTTGCGCGTTAAACGAATCAGAAGCGCGCGGCGATCTTTTAGGTCAGCCGTGCGTTCGATCAATGCATCTTTCTCCAACCCGTCAAGTAAGCCGGTCACGGTCGCACGCGTGACCCCAGCCTGTTCGGCCAGCACGTTGGGCGCCAGCCCGTCACCTGCCGCATCGAGCAAGAAGAGGATTACGAAACGACCTTCTGAAAGGCCATGCGGCGCGAGCAGTGATGCGCAGTCGCGATCAATGGCCGTGGACAGAGAAAGCAACTGGAAGCACAAGCGAATTCCGTCAAGGTTCGGGACATTGCGGCGTGTCGCTTCATGCAACAGTGCCAGATATTTCTGTTCCATAAATATGATGGTAGTGCACCTTATTACAAGGTGCCTAACTTTATAGAGCGTGATGCAGGTGGTCAAGTTGTGAGGGGCTTGTGCGCGGTGGTCCGAGGCCGTAGACACAGTCTCTGACGTTTGACGAATGTCTACGCTCATTTGGTATTCCATGACGATACAAACCTCGTCTTGTGGAGTCCGCGCAGATCGTCAATAAACACGACGCTTGACAAGGTCGAGCACCGTTGAGAATATAGTTAGACGCCATACAATATGTCGACAAATCATATGGCCCGCAGAAGGCATGGAGACGCGATCCACCTTCGTCGCCTGTTTGCGTGTGTTGATGATCTGCGCCTATCGATGGGTGGATTGCTGGTGGAGTAGCTATTGGCCAGGAGGGCCAGGTGTTGCAATTGAATAATGAGCGGGGCGCGGCTCAGCCGGACGTCAACGCATACATACTGAGAGACCGTGTCACGTCGCGACATACCTTGGTGCGGCGTTTGATTCCAGCGGGTATGTACCGCAGGGAGATGGTGCGACGATGGGTGATTGGCGAAGCGGAGCTTGACGGCATCACGATTGGTCTTGCCGCGAATTTCCTGCAACGGGAGCAAGCGTTTCGCTTGGTGCACGACGCTTATGTGGCGCGAGGCATCACGGTTCCCACGCGATCCGGGATGAAGTTCTCGCCCCACCATGTTTTACCGGGTACGACAACCTTCATTGCCGAGCGGGCAGGGCGCGTGCTGGGGACCATTTCGCTCGTGGAAGACTCGCCCATTGGATTGCCTATGGAAACGGTCCATGCCGCCGAAGTGGCCGCATTGCGCCATGCAGGTCGGCGGTTCGCCGAGGTCAGCACACTGTCGGTCGCGCAAGATGTGCGCGGGCGAGGCGTCTCCCTGTTGCTCTACAACGCGTTGTTCCGTTGGGCCCGTCGGCATCGCTTGATCGAGGATCTGGTGATAGCGGTGCATCCGAAAATGCGGGAGTTCTACTGCCACGGACTGCTTTTCGAGTGCTTGGGTCCGACGCGGGAATACGGGACGTTGAATCGGGCACTGTCGATCCCTTTGCGCATCGATCTGACGACGGCGCCCATCCGTTATCGCGATACCTATGACCGTGGAGACATGGAGATCGAGATCGCCGAACGTCGTACCAATCTCTACCGCTTCTTTGTCGAGGATGTCCTGGATTGCGTGCACCTTCCGCGATTCGAGCAAATTCCGTTTGCGCTGTCTTCGCCACCGCTATGGTCGGAGGGCGACGTTAAATCGTATCTGGCCGAATGCGGCGTCGATATGACTTCGCTGACTCGGCAAGCTCGGCGCTACCTCGCTGCCGTGTATCCGGGCATTGAGTCGTTTGCTTCGAGAGCGAGTGGTGCAGGTGATCTTCGCCTCTTGGCGAGTTAATAGCGGTAGAGGGGAGCATGATGTTCGTACCAGAACTATTCAAAACCATTGTGCGCGAAACCACGGCGCGCAAATCTTTGCCTCGAACACCCGAGCCGTGTCTGGTCATGGAGGGCGATGAGTCGGTCGATGCGTATGCAAACGGTGGGCGCCAGAGTGGTGCGCTGTCCGGGGTCTACCTCTATCACCTTGCGCAAATGTGCCGGATGATTCGACCCGATGAGGTCGTCCTGGATGTAGGTTGCGGGCCCTGCAATCTGCTTGGTCAGCTTGCCGAACTGAATCCGCGCTCGGAGTTCGTCGGTTTGGACATGTCGCAAACCATGTTGTCGAGAGCTGAGAGTAGTTTCGCGGCAAAAAGGGTGAGCAATGTCGAACTGCTCTGCGGCGATATGACGACGTTGAGTGGCGTCGACGATAAGAGCGTTGACGTTGTGGTGTCGTCCATGGCGTTTCATCATCTTCCCGATGTGGAAGCACTGGACAAGACATTTGCTCAAATTGATCGTGTGCTCAAGCCGGATGGTGCTGTCTATTTCAACGATTTCGGCCGGCTTCGTCATCCGGATTCCATTCGCTATTTCGTGAGCCGGGCGGCGGAGGGAGAGAGTCAGGAGTTGGTCGACGACTACTACCATTCGCTTCACGCTGCCTTTACGAGGCAGGAATACGAAACGCTCACGCGGCGTCATCTACGTCATCGAGGACGCGTCTACTCGACGATTATCAGCCCACTGCAAATTGTAATCAAAAGCCCGGACAGGCATATGACCGCGTCGGCAGGGGAACTGAAGCGTCGGTTCAGGGCGTTACCGCGTGCACGCAAAGCCGATGTGCGGCAGTTATCGATTTTTCTTCGTCTGGGCGGCCTTTCGGGGGCATTGTGAGTCGAGAGGACGATCCCCGATGATGAATGCGGCCATAGAGGCGTGGCGCACGGCGCTCGGTGTCGAATGGGTGCGCGACGACGTCCAAACGATTGAGCGATACGCGCAGGATACGAGCGACTACGCTCGGCAAGCCGTTGCCATCGTCGTGCCATCCAATACCCTGCAAGTGCAGGAAGTTGTTCGCATTGCGTCGACGTATCGTGTGCCGATCCATCCCATTAGTACGGGACGCAATTGGGGCTACGGTACCGCTAATCCACCGCGAGGCGGCTGCGCGATCGTCGATCTATCCCGCATGTGCGAGATCAGGGCGTTCGACGCTGATCTTGGTTTGGTGACGCTCGAACCAGGCGTCACCCAAGGAGCCTTGCGCGCGTGGATGGATGAGCGTCATTTGCCGTTTATGGTGCCGACCACGGGGGCGGGGCCGGGATGCAGCGTCGTAGGCAATGCGCTCGAACGCGGCTACGGGATTACTCCTGTGGCCGATCATTTTGCCGCCGTGACTGCACTCGAAGCAGTCTTGCCAGACGGCAGTATGTATCGCTCGCCGATGGCGGACAAGGAAGGAATGGGTGCATTCAAGTGGGGTGTCGGGCCTTATCTCGATGGAATCTTTACTCAAGGCCATGTAGGGATCGTTACCAGTATGACGGTCGCGTTGGCACGACGGCCTGCGTGCGTCGAGGCGTTCTATTTCTGGATTGATGCCGAGTCCAAGCTGGAATCGGCGGTGGAGGCCACGCGGCGCTTGCTTCAGGAGGCGGGCGCAAATATCGGCGGAATCAATCTTATGAGTGCGGCTCGCGTGCTGGCGATGTCGGGGCGGCATCGTCATGCCGATGATGTGGCGAACGGAAGTGACGCCGATGCCGTCGCGCTAGCAAGGCGTATGGGCGTGGCGCCGTGGATGGGTATTGGTGCTATCTACGGCACACGCTTTCACGCTAGAGCCACTCGACACGTGGTTCGCCGCACGCTCGATGACGTGGCGAGGCGAATCGTATTTATGACGCCCGCGAAGGCCGCGCGGCTCGACCGCTTGGCGAGGTGCTTGCCAGGCGCGCGAGCTCGGCGATTCGCCGAGATGGTCGACGTGATGAAGCAAGGATTGTCGCTGCTGGAGGGTGTCCCGGGAGAAGTCGCATTGCCGCTGGCGTATCGACATGCGGGGGCGCCGCCAGTGCACGATCGCCACCCATCGCGTGACGGATGTGGCTTGCTTTGGTATGCGCCTATCGTACCGCTGCGAGGCAAGGACGCACGGCGATTTGTGGACCTCGCTCGCGGCGTGTGCTCTCGTCATGGATTCGACTCGCCCATCACGCTGACCAGCGTTTCAGAACGTTCCTTCGACTGCACGCTGCCGCTGTTGTTTGACAGGACGGACGCAGGAGCGTGCAAGGCGGCTCGCGAATGTTGGGATGAATTGCTGTCGGTTGGGAGGCAATCAGGATTTTTGCCGTACCGGGTCCACGTACGCAATACGTCTTCGATCGTGGACGAAACGCAAGGGTTTTGGGCGGTGGCCGGCAAGATCAAGGCGGCATTGGATCCACTGAACATTCTTTCCCCAGGGCGCTGGGAGTCGGTGGCCAAGAGGTGTCGCCACACCACTCACACGATAGAAATGGAGTAACGCCGTGCCTGGTTTAGTACCTGAGAGAAAAACCGCTCTGAATAGCGGACTGGCTGCAACGACAAATTTGGCCGAATGCCTGGCGATCGACCAGGTCGCGTTGGCGAAAGCGGTGCTGCCTTTGATGGGGCTCGATGTAGCGCTTGAGAGCGTTCTCGCCGCGCAGGAGAAGGTGGCCTCCAAGGGCATCAGCCATCAGATGGCGGCTATCGGGTTGGCAATCGGTGAGGCAGTTCTCGATCTGCCGGTAAGGAAGGCGACGGTCGCACGGGACGGTCTTCGCCATCACATCTCGGACACAGTTCGGTCGTGGGCGGCATTCGCGGTTACGCGTGCGGACGCAGGCTTGGGGCTCTGCGCGCGATTGGACGCCGCTCGGCCGTACGCGGCGGACACTCACTTTGGTGTGCGCGAATGGGCTTGGATAGCCGTTCGTCCGTATGTCGCCGCAGATGTGCAAGGTGCCATCTCGATACTGCTCGCTTGGACGGCGTCGTCGGATCCGAACGTTCGGCGGTTCGCGTCGGAGAGCATTCGACCGCGCGGGGTTTGGTGCGAGCACATCACGCTGCTCAAGACCCATCCGGAAATTGCGGAGCCGCTACTCGAAGCGCTCAAGGCGGACGATGCGCGATATGTCCAGGACTCGGTCGCCAATTGGTTGAACGATGCCAGCAAAACATCCCCTGAATGGGTGTGTGAACTTTGCGAACGGTGGGGGCGTGAAGGCGTCCCTGCTACTGATCGCATAGTCGGTAGAGCCCTAAGGACTCTGCGGAAGACGGGTCGCGTTGTCAGCGACGTCAAACATCAGCGTTAGCCAGTTATCAAGGAGATTGTCATCATGTCACTGTCGACTCAAATCGATGCGCTCAAGGCAGGAATGGCCGATAAGGTGCCAGCCGAGGCACTCCAGGCGATGGGTAAGGCGGCTGCGGATCTCGCAGCCTCGGGGATTGCGGAAACGGCATTAAAGGCAGGCGCTCGCGCCCCGGCCTTTGAACTCCCCGATGCTGAGGGGAGCATTGTGCGATTGAGCGAATTGCTCAAGGACGGACCGGTGGTCCTGACCTTCTACCGGGGACAGTGGTGCCCGTTCTGCAACTTGACCTTGGCGGCGCTTCAGCATGCGCTTCCGGAAATCCGAGAGGCAGGTGCAACCTTGGTCGCCGTTTCGCCGCAGACCCCGCAATCGACGGCGGCTACGGTGAAGGCAAGCGCGATCGACTTTCCGGTGCTGAGCGATGCGGGGAACCACATCGCACGATCCTTTGGCCTGGTGTTTTCGCTCGCCACCGACATGCGGCCCATCTATCGGGATCTTGGCGTCGATCTGCCAGCCTTCAATGGCGATGCGAGCTACGAGCTTCCACTCGCCGCAACTTATGTTATCGGCCAGAACGGAAGCGTCGCGTATGCCTTTGTCGATAGCGACTACACCCGTCGACTGGAACCTGCAGAGATCGTGCGCATCGTCAAGGCACTCTGATCAAGCGCGGGGAAATGCCTTCACTATCACTATCCAGAAAATAAGGACTCTTATCTATGTCAAGGATCGCCATTATCGGTTCTGGCGTGTCCGGCAACCTGGCCGCCATGTACTTCCGGAAACGATTACCCGGTGTGGAGGTGATAGTGATAGGCCGGCACGACCGGGAGCGTCCCTTGGTCGGCGAGTCGACCGTCGAGTTGACGACTCATTTTCTCAAGGGGCTGGGACTGTCCCAGCTCCTTGAAGAGCGCCATTACCACAAGTATGGTTTGACTTACTACTTCAAACTGTCGACGGATCCTGCGTGTCGGCGATACGTGGTGCATGAAGCGCCTGGTGTGATTCGCATGCCAGCCTTCAATCTGAATCGCTGGACGTTCGACCGGGATATCCGTCAGATCAACGATGACATCGGCGTCGCGCGCATTGACGGAGATGTGATCGGTGTTGACCTGGGTGTCGGTGCATCGAGCACTCATCAACTGACGATAAAGCGTCGAGACGGTGATGAGATGTCGTTTCATGCCGACTGGATCGTCGATGCGAGCGGGCGTAATCGCTTCTTGGCTCGGAAGCTTGATTTGAAGAAGGAGCCTTCCTATCAACGGAGTTCCTTCTGGTTTCGGTTGAAGCGCTTCGATCGGACGGCGCTGTCGAGGATAAGTGCCGAGCGTATCGAACACCATTGCTATGACGCCTACTATGTCACGCACCACTTCTACGGTCGAGGCTATTGGATCTGGGTTATCCCGATGCGCTCCGAAACGGGCGAGGACCTGGTCAGCATTGGCATCACCTATCGACCTGAAATGAGCGAATCGGATGTGTCGAGCGTGGACGATTTTCTCACTCGCATGCGGAACGATCACCCCGTATTGTGCGACCTTGTTCGATCGGGGGAAGTGCATGATGTGAACAGCTACCGGAACTACATGTACGAGTCGAAGCAATACTATTCGACTGATGGCTGGTTTCTGATCGGCGATGCGGCTTTCACGTTCGACCCGGCAAATAGCGCGGGTCTAGCCTATCTGGCACAACAGATTCCGCACGTGGCCGCCATGATCCAGAAGGACATGGGCGGTGTATTGCGTCAATCCTACGTAGACTGTCTTGAGGAACATATTCAAGCGCAGCTGGCGCTGCAGGATACCTGGAGCAAGTGGTACGAGATCATGCACGATCCGATGCGGATGGCATGGACGCTGCTATTTGCCAATATGGCCTACTTCCAGATTCTTCTGCCGAACTACGTGAACGGTGGATTTCTTGACGGCCAACAGGCTCGTCAACTTGCAGAGCTGTTGCCACGGTACTCGCGTGAAAAGCAGCCAAGTCCGTACCCGTTTCCCTGCCTGATCGACGAGATTATTGATTCGCGCTCGGCGATTGGACCAGAGTTGTTACCCAATCTGTACGACCGATCGGTCAACTTCGATTTGTATCGGGCCGATGAGAGGGCGCGTCCGCGCTACGCCGCGCGATATTACTGGTTGTTGGTCGTTTTGCGTTTGCGACTGATGCGCTATGTGGCATGGCAGCCATCGTTCAAACACATATCGCTGGCGGCACACCATCTCGTCGGGGCCTGCAAGGATGCGGCGAGATCTTTGGTGCTGCGGATAAGGCCATCGTTGTTCTACAAGTATGGAACTGCGCCTTCGGTTTTGTCGTCACCATTCGAACCCAACGGCGGTTTTCTCCGCCTACCTGAGGTTGATCGCTCGCAGCATCCGCCATTGAATACGATGAACGCGTCGGGACTGACGGAGGGTAGCGGGACTTTTCAACAACCTAGCCGCGCCGATGCTGTCTCGGCACATTGAGATTGCGATGGATGTGATGAATGCTGATGACGGTAGCGGCGATCAGGGGACATGCTCGTGTCATGACCTGATGGGCTTGAGTGCCGCACAAATTGCCGCGGACGTGAGGCGACGGGAGTTGTCTCCGGTGGAAGTGGTCAGTGCGCATATCGAGCACGCGAAGCGGGTGGATGCATCTATCAATGCGATCGCGCACGAGCGATTCCATGCGGCTCTCGAAGAAGCGCGCCATGCAGAGCGAATGGTCCTGCGAGGCGAGACGCTAGGCCCTCTGCACGGGGTGCCCTGTACGGTGAAGGAAGGCCTGGGTTTCGGAGGGTTGCCGCATACGGCGGGATCGACACTTCGACTCGCGCATCGAGCCAAGGCGGATGCAACGGTCATTGCACGCATCAGGGCTGCCGGCGCGATAGTCATTGGCTTGACCAACCAATCGGAGATGGCCTTGTGGCCTGCGGCGAGCAACCTTGTGTACGGTCGCACCGAGAATCCCTGGTGTGTAGGGAGGTCGGCAGGGGGGAGCAGCGGCGGGGAGGCCGCCATCGTGGCAACCGGCGGATCGGTGTTTGGTATCGGTACGGATGGCGGTGGCTCGATCCGGATTCCGGCCGCATATTGTGGCGTGTTTGGTCATAAGCCGTCGAGTCGAACGGCGCCGTTAACGGGGCATGTGCCTCTCGATGAAATGTTTGGCTCGCTGCCCGGCGCGCAGGACATGGCGCGGTACTTCGCGCCGGGACCCATGGCACGGCGCGCTGAAGATCTGATGCTAGTTCTGCGCGTCATGGCAGGAGAGGACGGTTTCGACAGAAACGTGAAGTTATGCATGCTGTCGGAACCGGCCATGGCGCGCTTGAAAGGTCGTCGGGTTCTGATGTGTGACGCCCCACCGATCGGACGACGACGGTCGGTTCACGCCGAGGCCAGTGCTGCGGTGCGCCGAGCTGCAGTCGCCCTGGAGTCCGCCGGCGCGATTGTTGTTCCGTGGTCCGATCCACTGCTGGCCAATGCGTTCGAACTTTGGGCGACTGCCGTATCGGCATGCGGCGGGCCTAGCTTGCAGGCGCTTATCGGACAAGGGCGGCCCCCGAACCTGGGCCGGGAACTGGGACGTCGACTGATCGGAAAGCCTCGGCACACTGCGGCGGCTTGGCTGACGTGCGCGTCCGAGCGGTGGTTGTCGCCCGGACGGGCGGCGCAACTGCGACGATTTCAGGAGTTAGGCGCACTGAATCGGCGCCTTCTGAGGTCCCTCGGCGACGACGGCCTTCTGCTGCTTCCACCGGTCCGCGGCGTCGCACCCAGGCATGGCGACGCGATGCTGCATCCTGCCGATATCGGCTTGTCGGCGCTATTCAACGTCATGGAGTTGCCCGCGACCGTCGTGCCGGTCGGGTTAGGCGCGCACGGCCTGCCGTTGTCGGTACAGGTCGTGGGGCCGTATGGCGGCGATCATTTGACGCTTTCCGCTGCGTTGGCGCTGGAGCAACTTCTCGGAGGCTGGCACAGACCAGCAATCTAAGCGACGAAGTGTCGTTATCTACTCCGTTCGTATTCAAGTTACTAGGGCTATTCATGAGTCAAACCTTGGCCGCGTCCAGTGTCGCGGCGCCATCTGCTACGCTCGTAAACCAGGCGCAATCTGCAGTGGGCTCTTCCGCTGAGCATCTGGTATTGCAGCTACTTTATCAATTGATCGTCATCCTGTTGGTCACGCGTAGCGTCGTTTGGCTGAGCAGGCGATTTCTCGGGCAGACCGCCGTCGCAGGCGAGATATTGGCTGGCTTGGTGCTTGGCCCGAGTCTGCTCGGCAAGCTTTTCCCGGAGGTGATGCATGCCGTTTTCGTACCGGAGACGTCAGCGATCTTTGTCGGCATCGCACAGGTGGGGCTGATCCTGCTGATGTTCCAAATCGGGATGGAGTTCGATTTCAAGGTGCAGTTGCGGCAGGGGCGGTCGGCCATTGCGGTGATCAGTATCGTGGGTGTGGCCGTGCCATTTTCGTTGGGTTTTGTCACTGCTCCGTGGCTATGGGAGACGCTCGCCGAGCCACGCCCCGATCTGCGTGCGTTCAGGTTGTTCTTTGCTACGGCCATATCGATCACCGCTATTCCGATTCTCGGTCGGATCTTCATGGAGCTTGGTCTATCGCACACACGGACGGCGGCGCTGACGATCGGCTCAGCGGCGATTGATGACATCTTTGGGTGGCTGTTGCTCGGCGCGGTTTCCACGATGGTCATATCGCGTTTTGATCCCGCGCAGTTTGCACTCAACGCATTGCTGGTGCTTGGTTACGTCGGTGCTGTGCTGTTGGTCGTGCGCCCCGCAATGCGGTATTGGCTTTCGCGCGTCCTGGTCGCGGAACGGCAATTGAGTACGAGCGCGATTGCATGGATACTCCTGACGCTACTCGTATCGGCGTCGATCACGAGTAGCCTGGGTATTTTCGCCATCATCGGCGGTTTCGTGATCGGTGTTGCACTGCATGAAAACCGACAATTTGTGGCGCAGTGGAACGAGCGGGTAAGCGGCTTCGTACACGTGTTTTTTATCCCCGTTTTCTTTGCTTATACGGGGTTGCGAACCGACGTGGGATCCCTGGCGACACTGCATGACTGGGTGGTTTGTGGCTTGGTATGCCTGCTCGCCTTCGTTGCGAAGTTCGGTGGTACCTATATCGCCAGTCGCATCATGGGTGAAAGCCGAAGGAGCGCGGCTGCCATCGGAGTTTCGATGAATACGCGCGCATTGATGGAACTGATCGCGTTGAACATTGGTTACGATCTCGGCGTGCTTCCCAAGCAGACCTTCACGATGCTCGTCATCATGGCCATTGCGAGTACCTTTATCGCGACGCCGCTGATACGTCGGCTGATGCAGGATCAGCGACGAGTGGTTGAAGCTCGATCATCGACCGTGCCCATGGTGGAAACGATCACACGTTAGATCGAGAAGAATAGCTGCGCAGGCTCGCGGCGGATAACTTGGTGTGCGAGCGCTTGGAAGCGCTGAAGCAATGAATGTTGAAGCCGTTGCTGGCAGATGTCGCAAGCGTCGATTTTCACGAATGCCTCGTTTTGTTGGAGGTTCTAAACCGCCGAGCGCTATGTGTGTTTCAGCGCACCGCCAGCGCGGGCACCGTCTGAAGCTCGACGGGGAGGTCGTTGTCGGTCGCGAACTGCATCGCGAAATCGAAGGCGTCCGTGCAGACGGTGCGCAATTCATCCGACACGAACAGGCATTTGACGCCGCCGTCGACCACCGGCATCGCGAGCCGCGACAGCGCGCACGGATAACCGGGCCGCCGCTCGCCGACGAACAGCGTGATGACGCCCGCGAGGCGCTCCGGCCAGTCGCTCGGGCGGAAGGTTTTCTGCGCGCGCGTGACGCCGCGGATCAGGTGGCCGGCGATGCGGCCCTGTTCGGTGACTTCGATGCGATCCATGCTCTGCGTGTCCTCGTTCGCGTCATTCGCCGCCATCGGCCGCCGCGTCGCCGCGCGCGGGAATCCGCAGGTTGCGCAGCTTGTGATAGAGCGTCTTCTTCGGCATGCCGAGCGCTTCGCTGGCCTCTGCGACGTTGCCGTTGTGACGCTGCAGCATGTCCTCGATCAGCATCCGCTCGAAGTACGCGAGCTGCTCCGCGAGCGTGCCGCCCGCGGTCGGCGTGCCGCCGGACGACAGCAGGCTGTCGCCGGTCAGCCCGAGCACGAAGCGGTCGGCCACGTTCTGCAGCTCGCGCACGTTGCCGGGCCAGGCGTGCGTCATCAGTTCGGATACCTGCGCAGCCGTGACGACCGGTGCCGGCTGCCCGAAGCGCCGTGTGGCCGCGAGCACGAAATGCTCGAACAGCAGCGGCACGTCTTCGCGCCGCTCGCGCAGCGGCGGCAGTTCGATCTGCGCGACGTTGAGGCGATACAAAAGGTCGGCGCGGAAGCGGCCGTCGGCCGCCAGTTCGGCAAGATCCGCCTTCGACGCGGCGACCACGCGGCAGTCCACCGGAATCAGCTCGTTCGCGCCGAGCCGCTCGACCACGCGCTCCTGCAGCACGCGCAGCATCTTGACCTGCAGCGGAACCGGCATCGTCTCGATCTCGTCGAGGAACAGCGTGCCGCCGTCCGCCCATTCGATCTTGCCGATGCGCTTCTTGATCGCACCCGTGAACGCGCCGGCCTCGTGGCCGAACAGTTCGCTTTCGAACACCTGCTCGGGCAGGCCGCCGCAGTTCAGCGCGACGAAATGCGCGTCGCGCCGGCCGCCGAAGTCGTGCAGGCTGCGCGCGATCAGTTCCTTGCCGGTGCCCGTTTCGCCGGTGATCAGCACCGACACCGACGTATCGGCGAGACGCAGGATCTTCTTGCGCACGTCGGCCATCGCGGGCGACTTGCCGAGCACGAACGCCTCGATGCCCTGCCAGTTGTTCAGCGCCGCGCGCAGGCCCTGCACCTCGAGCGTCAGGCGGCGCTTCTCGACCGCGCGTGCGACGCGCCCCGCGATCACGTCCGACGAAAACGGTTTCTCGATGAAGTCGTACGCGCCGACCTGCATCGCGCCAACGGCCGTCGAGATATCGGCGTGGCCGCTGATCAGCACGACCGGGATCTGCGCGTCGATGGCCATCACGCGATCGAGCAACTGCAGCCCGTCGATGCCCGGCATCCGCACGTCTGACACGATCACGACCGGCGCGCCGGGCGCGACGTGATGAAGCGCGTCGGCGGCCGACGCGAAGGCCTCGACCGCGAAGCCCGCAAGCGCCACCGCCTGCTCGACGCCGATCCGGACGTTTTCATCGTCCTCGACGACCAGCACCCGAATCTCATCTTCCATGCTCTGTCCTTTGCAGCGTTGCCGCCGCGAATTCGATACTGAACTGCGCGCCGCCTTCGTCGCGGTTCGTCGCGGCGATCTTCGCGCCGAACGCCTCGACGATGCGCGACGTGATCGCGAGGCCGAGCCCGAGGCCCTGGCCGCGCGGCTTGGTCGTGACGAACGGCTCGAACAGGTGCGGCAGCACCTCGGGCGCGATGCCCGCGCCGCTGTCGGCGACGGTGAAGCGCACACGGCCGGCTTCGTCCGGCCCGGCGGCCTCGATGACGATGCGGCGCACGGGCGCGTCGCGCACCGCGTCGAGCGCGTTGCCGAGCAGGTTCACGATCACCTGCTGCAACTGGCTCGATTCGGCCGACACGGCGGTGCCGGGCGCGATGTGCACGTCGAGTTGCACGCCTTCGTCGCGGATCCGCGCATCGTAGATGAGCCGCGCATGTGCGACGGCCTCGTTCAGCGAGACCGCGACGCGCTCGACGTCGGGCTTGCGCGCGAAGGTCTTCAGCTCGCCGGTGAGCACGGCCATGCTGTCGACGAGCTTGCCGATCCGTTCGAGATTGGCGAGCGCCGGCGCCGGCTGGCCGCGCTCGAAGAACGTGCGCGCGTTGTCGCACAGCGTGCGGATCGCGACGAGCGGCTGGTTCAGCTCGTGCGTGAGGCCGGCGGCCATCTGCCCGAGCACCGCGAGCTTGCCCGCGTGCACGACTTCCTGCTGCGACGCGCGCAGCCGCTGCTCGGTGCGCTCGCGCTCGACGATCTCGCGCTGCATCCGTTCGTTCGCGGCCGTCAGCGCGGCGGTGCGCTGCGCGACGGTCAGCTCGAGCCGGTCGTTCGCGCGCCGCAGCGCGTCCTGCGCGTTCAGCCGCGCGACGATCGCGCGGCGGCGCTGGATCGCGTAACCGGCCAGCAGCGCGGCGATCAGGAACGCGCCGGTGACGAACACGAAGGCCGTCTGCTGCTGGCGCCGCGCGCCCGCGATGTCGAGCAGCACCATCAGCGAATCGCCGGCCTGCGGCGCGGGGCGCGACATCACGAGATAGCGTGTGGTGCGGCCGGCGTGGCGCGGATCGGGGAAGGTGCCGAACCACGCGGCCGCGCTGCGGTCGCCGATGCGGCGGTACGGCAGCGCGTCGACGGTGCGGCCCGCGTACTGTCGCGACGCCTGGATGTCGCGCTGCTGCTGCGCGGTGATCGGGCGCAGCGCGGTGAATTTCCACGCGGGTTCGGTCGAGATCACGACCACGCCGTTGCCGTCGACGACCATCGCGGCGACGCCCGGCGCGCGCCACGCCGATTCGAGCGGATCGACGCTGATCTTCACAGCGGCGACGCCGATCGGCACGCCGTCGTCGCGCACCGCGCTCGCGAAGTAGACGCCCGGCACGCCGGTGTTGGTGCCGATGCCGAAGAAGCGGCCGCTGCCGCGCGCGAGCGCGTCCTTGAAATACGGCCGGTACGACACGTTGGTGCCGACGAAGCTGAGCGTCTCGTTCCAGTTGCTGGCGGCGATCACGTCGCCCTGCAGGTCGATCACGTCGACCGCGCCGCTGCCCGCGTCGC
The DNA here is from genome assembly GCF_003294055.1 of Burkholderia reimsis. Taxonomy (NCBI): domain Bacteria; kingdom Pseudomonadati; phylum Pseudomonadota; class Betaproteobacteria; order Burkholderiales; family Burkholderiaceae; genus Burkholderia; species Burkholderia reimsis. The sequence continues at coordinate 50,882 of NZ_QMFZ01000009.1, read as the reverse complement.
GGTTCACGGCTTCGAGGTAGGTGTTCACCGTGTGCACGAGCTCGGGCGCTTCGTGCGGCGCGGCTTTCAGCATCGCGCGCACGCGGTCCTGCCGCGCGACCAGGCCGGGCAGGATCTCGAAGCGGCCGAGTTCGCTCTTCAGGCTCGACGCATAGAGGTCGAGCCGGTGCGCACCGGTTTCCTCGAGCGCGTCGATCGCGCGTTCCCACGCGAAATCGACGGCCGCGGCCGCCACGCACACGTACAGCACGCCGGCCGATGCCCAGCCCCACCACGGGATTCCCTTGAAGCTTTTCTGCACGTTCGCCCTCATCGAAGCCCGCAACCGGCCGCCCGGAGCGACGCCCCGAACGACGCGCGCCGCGCGCCGGCAAGGCCGGCGGCGGCGCGTGCGAAGCGGCCTGCGCGACGGAACGCGCGGCGGCGCGTCATCCGAAGTGTGCGATCAGGATCAGCGTGACCGTGACGACGATCGCGCCGCCGATGCGGGTGGCGATCTGCGCGAACGGCATCAGCTGCATCCGGTTCGCGGCAGTGAGGATCGCGACGTCGCCGGTGCCGCCTTGCCCGCTGTGGCAGGCGTTCACGATTGCGGTGTCGATAGGGTACATCTTCATCAGGCGGCCGACCACGAAACCGGTGCCCATCAGCGTCGCGACGGTCGACACGATCGTGACCACGTTGACGATCGTGAACGCGGCGGTCAGCTTGTCCCACGGTGTCATCGCGACGCCGATCGCGAACAGCAGCGGGTACGTGACGGCGGTCGAGAAGAACTTGTAGACGACGAACGCGCCTTCCTGCAGCGGCGGCGACACCGCGCGCGCGAGCTTCACGAGCACCGCGAGGAACAGCATCGCGACCGGCGCGGGCAGGCCGAACAGCTTGTGCGCCATCAGGCCGACCAGGTACAGCGTGATCGCCGTGATGCCGGCGCCCGCGATGTGCGAGACGTCGACGTGGCCGCGGATTTCCTCGTTCTCGGGCGTCATGTCGCCCGATTCGCCGACCTGCAGGCGGCCGTTGCCGGTCAGGTGCGGGAAGCGCTTGCCGAGCATGTCGAGCGCACCCGACAGGATGATCGCGGTCAGGCTGCCGAGCATCACCGGCGGCAGCACCATCGCGAACATCTCGCCTTGCGGCAGGTGCATCAGTTCCGAATAGCCGATCGACAGCGGAATCGCGCCTTCGCCGACGCCGCCCGCCATGATCGGCACGACGATGTACAGCAGCGTGTGACGCGCGCCGAGGCCGAGCGCGGTACCCACCGCCGTGCCGACGATCGCGGCCGCGACCGAGCCGGCCGCGAGCGGGATGAAGATCTTCACGAAGCCCTGGATCAGCACGCGCCGGTCCATGCTCAGGATGCTGCCGACGATGATCGACGCGATGAACAGGTACAGGAAGTTGGTCGACTTCGTGAACTCGACCGTCAGGTTCAGCACCGGCTTCGGCAGCACGTGGTAGTAGGTGAGCGCCGACGGCACGAAGGTCGCGAAGATCGCGGCGGCGCCGATGTTGCGCAGGAGCGGCAGGCGCTTGCCCAGTTCCGCGCAGGTGAAGCCGAAGAACGCGAGCACCGCGATCGCCATCGAGATCTCGCCGGGCACCTTGCCGGTGACCGAGAAGCCGACGATCAGCGCAAGCAGGATGAAATAGACGGGCAGCGGGATGATGCCGATGCGGATTTCCATCAGCTTCCACCAGCCTTCCGGCCAGAAGCGCTCGCGCGGGGCGGCGACGGCGTTGGAAACCGGCTCCGGATGGGACGGGGTATGGATAGAGGTCTGCAAGACGTGTCTCCTGATGTTGGAATGCCTGCATCGCTTCGCGGCATCGTGTGCCGTCTATTACGCAACCCCCATGCCAGAAATGCGGCCTGCTGGAATATTTTTAATGCATTGATTTGTAAGGAATTTGTTTCGTCTGCGGAAAGGGCGGGCCGACCGGCTGGCCGAGATTTCGGAATTCGCCCGGCGTCCAGGCCGAGATTTCGGCCAGCTGGCCGTCCGGCCGCCTCCCGCTCCCGCTCCCGCGTGGCCACCCGCCATATCGCGGCGCGCGATTTTCTTCGCACAATCGCTTCGTAGACCGTCCCCGCTCCGCTCTCTATCATCGGCTGATCCTTTTCCGACGTGCTTGACCCTTGTCCGGAGAACGCCCGTGCGTTCGCCGCGGCGTCGCTCATCCGTCGATACCGTCTTTGGACAGGAGAGTGGTTCCCATGCTGCATGCCGTTTTTTCCGCCCGTCTTTCCGCCGGCCGCGTCGCGCGCCTGCTGGCCGCCGCCCTGCTCGGCGTCGCACTGCTCAATGGTGCGCGGGCCGACACCGCGCCGCTGAAGGTCGGCATTTCGACGAGCCCGCAGATCGAGGCGCTGAAGGTGGCCGCCAAGGAGGCGAAGGCGCAGGGGCTCGACGTGAGGATCGTCGAATTCACCGACTGGAATACGCCGAACGCGGCGCTCGCGAACAAGGACATCGACGTCAACTACTTCCAGCACATCCCGTTCCTCGAGAACGCGAACAAGCAGGGCGGCTACAACTTCGTGTCGATCGCGCCCGGCACGATCATGAAGATCGGCCTCTATTCGAAGAAGGTGAAAAGCTTCAGCGAGCTGAAGGACGGCGCGAAGGTCGCGATCGCGAACGATCCGGTGAACGGCGGGCGCGGGTTGCTGCTGCTGCAGCGCGCGGGGCTCATCAAGCTGAAGCCGGGTGCCGACTACCGCGCGACGACGCACGACATCGTGTCGAACCCGAAGCACCTGAAGATCATCCCGCTCGAGGCATCGCAACTCGCGCGTTCGCTCGACGACGTCGATCTCGCGCAGGGCTACCCGAGCTTCATCAAGCTCGCCGGCACGACCGACCCGAACAGCGCGCTGCTGTTCGACGGCACCGAGAACAAGATCTTCGCGATCCAGTGGGTCGTGCGGCCGGACAGCGTGAACGACCCGCGCATCCGCAAGTTCATCGCGATCTACCAGCAGTCGCCGGCCGTGCGCCGTGCGCTCGACAACGCGTTCGGCTCGCTGTACGCGATCGCGTGGTGACGGAGGCAGGCATGACGACGGCGAACCGCAAGAAGATCCTGCTCAACGCGTTCAACATGAACTGCGTCGGGCACATCAACCATGGGCTGTGGACGCATCCGCGCGACCGCTCCGCGCACTACACCGATCTCGACTACTGGGCCGACCTCGCGAAAACGCTCGAACGCGGCAAGTTCGACGGGATCTTCCTCGCGGACATCGTCGGCGTGTACGACGTGTTCGGCGGCGGCCCCGACGTTGCGCTGCGCGAATCGGTGCAGGTGCCCGTCAACGATCCGCTGCTGCTGGTGCCCGCGATGGCGCAGGTCACGCGGCATCTCGGCTTCGGCGTGACCGCGAACCTGACCTACGAGCCGCCTTATCTGTTCGCGCGCCGCATGTCGACGCTCGATCACCTGACGAAAGGGCGCGTGGGCTGGAACATCGTCACCGGTTATCTCGACAGCGCCGCACGCGGGATGGGCCTCCCGCAGCAGATCGGCCACGACGACCGCTACGAGCGCGCGGACGACTACATGGACGTCGTCTACAAGCTGTGGGAGCAGAGCTGGGACGACGACGCGGTGATCCGCGACGCGCAGGCGCGCGTGTTCGCGCAGCCGGGCAAGGTGCGGCGCGTGAAGCACGACGGGCCCTTCTATTCGATCGATGCGATCCACCTGAGCGAGCCGTCGCTGCAGCGCACGCCGGTGCTGTACCAGGCCGGTTCGTCCGCGCGCGGCGTCGAGTTCGCGGGCCGTCACGCCGAATGCGTGTTCGTGAACGGGCAGAGCAAGGCCGCCGCGCGTGCGGCGGCGCTCGACATCCGTGCGGCTGCCGCGCGGCAGGGGCGCGATCCGGCGTCGATCAGGATCTTTGCCGGCGTGAGCGTCGTGACGGCCGAGACCGAATTGCTCGCGCGTGAAAAATTCGACGAATACCGGCGCTATGCGAGCCCCGAAGCGGGCCTCGCGCATTTCGCGAGCTCGACCGGCATCGACTTCGCGAAGTACGGCCTCGACGAACCGATCTCGTATGTGAAGACCGACTCGATCCAGTCGGCCGTCGACGCGATCTCGCGCAAGAGCACGACCGGCACGTGGACCGTGCGGCGGATGCTCGAACAGATGTCGCTCGGCGGCCGGTATGCGCCGATCGTCGGCTCGCCGTCGCAGGTCGCGGACGAACTGCAGTCGTGGATCGACGAGACGGGCATCGACGGTTTCAACCTGACGCGCACCGTGATGCCCGAGTCGTTCGAGGATTTCGTCGACTGGGTCGTGCCCGAGCTGCAGAACCGCGGCGTCTACAAGGAAGACTACGATCCCGCGCCGACGCTGCGCGAGAAGCTGTTCGGCGCGGGCCCGCGCCTGCCCGCGTGGCACACGGGCGCGCAGCACCGGCCGGCTGCCGTGCCGGCATCCGAACCCGCGCATCCCGCGCATGCCTGAACGTGACGGAGCGAAGCGATGACGCAATTGTTCGATACGCTGGGTTTCGTCGACGCATCGGCCGCGCGTGCCGGCGCCGCTGCCGGCCCGCATGACGCGGCGGCCGCGGCCGCCGCCGGTGGCGCCGCCGTGTCGCTGGAGCAGGTCGGCAAGGTGTTTGCGACGCCGCGCGGCCAGGCCGCCGCGCTGCGCGACGTGACGCTCGACGTGCGGCGCGGCGAGGTGTTCGGCATCATCGGCCGCAGCGGCGCGGGGAAGTCGACGCTGCTGCGGCTCGTGAACGGGCTCGAGCGGCCGAGCTCGGGCCGCGTGCGCGTGCAGGGCGTCGACGTCGGCGCGCTCGACGAGGACGGGCTCGTGGCGCTGCGGCGTCGCACCGGCATGGTGTTCCAGCATTTCAACCTGCTGTCCGCGAAGACGGTGTTCGAGAACGTCGCGCTGCCGCTGAAGATCGCCGGCGTGCCGAAGGCCGAGCGCGTGCGCAAGGTCGAGGCGCTGCTCGAACTCGTCGGGCTCGCCGCGAAACGCGACGCGTATCCGGCCAGCCTGTCGGGCGGACAGAAGCAGCGCGTCGGCATTGCCCGCGCGCTCGTGCACGATCCCGAGGTACTGCTGTGCGACGAGGCGACCTCGGCGCTCGATCCCGAGACGACGCAGTCGATCCTCGCACTGCTCGCCGACATCAACCGTCGCCTCGGGCTGACGATCGTGCTGATCACGCACGAGATGGAAGTGATCCGCGCGGTGTGTGACACGGTCGCGGTGATCGAACAAGGCGAAGTCGTCGAAACGGGCCCCGTGTGGCGCGTGTTCGGCGATCCGCGCCACGGCGCGACGCGCGCGCTGCTCAGCACGCTCGTGCACGACCTGCCGGCCGAGCTGGCCGCGCGCGTGCAGCCGCTGCCCGAGCAGGCCGCGCTGCCCGACGGCGCGCACGTCGTGCTCGACGTCCGTTACACGGGCGAGAGCGGCGGCGAGCCGGATGTCGGCGCGCTCGCGGCGGCGCTCGGCGGCTCGGTGCGTTTCCTGCATGGCGGGATCGAGCGCATCCAGGGGCATGCGCAGGGGCGGCTCGTGATCGCGGCGGCGCCGCGCGCGGACGACGCCGGCCAGCCGGCGGCCCGCGGCGGTGCGGTGGCGGCGCTGCTCGAACGCGCGCGCCGCCACGCGAATCACGCGGAGGTGCTCGGCTATGTTTGACCTCTGGTGGCCCGAACTGCTCGACGCGATCCGCGACACGCTGTCGATGGTCGCCGCGTCGGCCGCGGTCGCGGCGCTGATCGGCGTCCCGCTCGCGGTGATCCTCGTGACGACCGCGCCCGGCGGCATCTACGAGCGGCGCGGCGTGAACGCGGTGCTCGGCGCGCTCGTCAACGTGTTCCGCTCGACGCCGTTCATCATCCTGCTGGTCGCGCTGCTGCCGTTCACGCGCGTGCTGATCGGCACGACGATCGGCGTATGGGCGGCCGTCGTGCCGCTGTCGATCGCCGCGATCCCGTTCTTCGCGCGGATCGCCGAGGTGAGCCTGCGCGAAGTCGATCGCGGGCTGATCGAGGCCGCGCTCGCGATGGGCGCGAAGCGCCGCCACATCGTCTGGCACGTGCTGCTGCCCGAGGCGCTGCCCGGCATGCTCGGCGGCTTCACGATCACCGTCGTCGCGCTGATCGGCTCGACCGCGATGGCGGGTGCCGTCGGCGCGGGCGGGCTCGGCGATCTCGCGATCCGCTACGGCTATCAGCGTTTCGACACGACCGTCATGGCGACCGTGATCGTGATCCTGATCGCACTCGTTTCGGCCGTGCAAATCACGGGCGACCGCCTGGTCCGACGCGTGACCCGGCGTACCTGAGCGGCGCCACAAGCGCCGGCTCTTTTCATTGAAGACCCTGAGAGAACGATACCCATGACCTTACCCATCGGCGCGCCGCGCGAATGGAACGGACAATTCGAGGAAGCGCTGTTCCTGGACGTCGCGCGACGCCATCGTCCCGGCTTCCCGGACAAGCTGGCGACACCGCCGCGCGAGCCGCGCGGCGAAGACGAACTGGCCGCCGTCGCCGACTACTACACGAAGATGGCGTCGCACGACCTGTTCATCGTGCAGGTCGTCGCGAAGGCGATCGACACGCTGTTCCGCGACGACCCGCATTTCCAGCTGATCCTGTCGCGCCAGCTCGGCGACGACGGCGCGCACGCGGTGATCGGCCGTGAGCGCGTGACCGAACTGACGGGGCGCGATCCGCTGCCGGAAATCGACCGGCTCGTCGCCGCGCACTGGGCGCGCATCGGCGACATCGCGGTGCGCGACGTCGCGGGCTTTCTCGCGTTCGAGTGGCATTACGAGCTGCACATCCTCGCGAAGCTGTGGATCCAGCGCAAGACCGGCCGTATCGGCGACAGCGCGATGCGCGAGCATGGCGAGAACCGGATCCGGCCGGACGAGGAGTGGCATCGCGTTCAGATCGTCCAGTGGTGGTTCGACACGTTGAAGGCGCTGCCGGCGGCCGAACGCGACGCGCTGATCGATCGCGTGATCGCGGCCGACGAGGAAACGCAGGCGCGGCTCGACGGTTACCTGCACGACGAGTACGCGCACACCGCGCACGTGTTCGGCGCGGATATCGCCGAATACCGCGCGATCTACGACGACTGGCGGCGCGAGATCCTCGCGCGGTTGACCGGCAGGCGCGAACTGGGGAAACTCGTGCCGTTGTCGGAAGCTGTCTCGACCCAGGAACAGGAAGCCGTCGCATGAACGATCCCCGCGGCCCGGCGACGCTCGCCGCTGCAACGGATGTGTCAGCCGTCGATCCGGACGCACTGGCGCGCGTCATCGAAACGCTGCGCGAAACCGCCGCCGCGCGCGATCGCGCGGGCGGCCACGCCGCGCAGGAAAAGCAGTGGCTCGCCGACGCGGGCCTGCTGACGCTCGCGGTGCCGCGCGAATTCGGCGGGCAGGAAGCCGGGTGGCCGGCGATCTACGACACGATCCGGCGGATCGCGCGCGTCGACAGCGCGCTCGCGCATCTGGTCGGGTTCCAGATCCTGCAGGTGGTGAGCGTCGACGTGTGGGGCAGCGCGGCACAGCGCGAACGTTATCTGCGCGGCACGGTCGAGCATCGCTGGTGGTGGGGCAATGCGGTCAACCCGCTCGACACGCGGCTGGTCGCGACCGCGACGACCGACGGCGGCTACCGGCTCGACGGCGTGAAGGGCTTCTGTTCGGGCACGCGCGGCTCGCAGCGCATGACGGTGTCCGCGCACGATCCGCAAGCGGGCCGCACCGTGTTCGGCGTGGTGCCGACCGATCGCGCGGGGATCACGGTCAACGAAGACTGGGACCCGATCGGCCAGCGCCAGACCGACAGCGGCAGCGTGAGCTTCGACGGCGTGACGCTCGCGCCGGACGAGGTGCTGCACCGCTCCGAGGCGCCGCCGACACCGCGCGCGACGCTGCGCACGCTCGTGTCGCAACTCGTGCTGACGAACCTGTTCGTCGGGCTCGCGGAAGGTGCGCTGGCGGAAGCGCGCGACTACGTGCTGAAGCATGGCCGCCCATGGATACAGTCGGAGGTCGCGCAGGCGAGCGACGATCCGTACACGCTGCAGCGCTTCGGCGACATGCGCGTGCGGGCGATCGCCGCGGCGGCGCTGGCCGATCGCGCGGCGGCCGCGTTGCAGCGCGCGTGGGCGCGGCAGGATGCGCTGACGGCGGACGAGCGCGCCGAGGCGGCGCTCGCGGTATCGGAGGCGAAGATCGTCGCGCAGCGCGCGGCGCTCGACAACGGCGAGGCGCTGTTCGACGCATGCGGCGCGCGCGCGACGGCCGCGTCGCTCGGCCTCGACCGCTTCTGGCGCAACGCGCGTACGCATACGCTGCACGATCCGCTCGACTATCGGCTGCGTGACGTCGGCCGGTTCGCGTTGACCGGGGAATTGCCGCCGGCGTCGCTCTATACGTGACGGATTGACACCGGAGCGGGCGCGGCCTGCTCCGGACAACACCCTGCCGGCATGCTGGATGTCCGAAATGATATGTTATATCGTTGCGATACAATATATCATTCGTTCCTCAACGTCCTCTTCCGGAATCGCCTGATGAGCACCGCACTCCCTCCGTCCACGCGGCTTCCCGTGACCGTCCTGTCCGGCTTTCTCGGCGCCGGCAAGACGACGCTGCTCAACCACATCCTGAACAATCGCGAGGGCCGTCGCGTCGCGGTGATCGTCAACGACATGTCCGAGGTCAACATCGACGCCGCGCTCGTCCGCGACGGCGGCGCAGGGCTGTCGCGCACCGACGAGAAGCTGGTCGAGATGAGCAACGGCTGCATCTGCTGCACGCTGCGCGAGGATCTGCTGATCGAGGTCGACCGGCTCGCGCGCGAAGGGCGCTTCGACCAGCTCGTGATCGAATCGACCGGTATCTCGGAGCCGCTGCCGGTGGCCGAGACGTTCACGTTCGAAGGCGAGGACGGCCGCAGCCTCGGCGAAGTCGCGCGGCTCGACACGATGGTGACCGTGGTCGACGCGTTCAATTTCCTGCGCGACTACGCGTCGCGCGACAGCCTGCAGTCGCGCGGCGAATCGATGGGCGACGAGGATGCGCGCACGGTGGTCGATCTGCTGATCGACCAGATCGAGTTCTGCGACGTGATCGTGATCAACAAGATCGACCTGATCGACGACAGCGCACGCGAGCGGCTGGTCGCGCTGCTGCGCGGGCTGAATCCGCGGGCGAGGATCGAGATCGCCGAATTCGGCAAGGTGCCGCTCGAGCGCGTGCTCGACACGGGCCTGTTCGATTTCGACGCAGCATCGCGCGCGCCGGGCTGGCTGCAGGAGCTGCGCGGCACACACACGCCGGAAACCGACGCATACGGCATCCGCAGTTTCGTCTACCGCGCGCGGCGGCCGTTTCACCCGCAGCGCTTCTTCGCGCTCGTCGAAAGCGAATGGCCGGGCGTCGTCCGCTCGAAGGGGTTCTATTGGCTGGCCACCCATCCGACCGTCGCCGGTTCGTGGTCGCAGGCCGGCGCGGTCGCGCGGCACGGGCCGGCCGGCCACTGGTGGGCGGCCGTGCCGCCCGAGCGCTGGCCGCAGGACGCGGAAGCCGTCGCGCAGATCCGCGCCCGCTGGGACGAGCGCGTCGGCGACGCGCGGCAGGAACTCGTGCTGATCGGCATGGACATGGACGAGCCCGCGCTGCGCGCGCGCTTCGACGCGTGTCTGCTGACCGACGCCGAGATGGCCACCGGCCCCGAACACTGGACCACGTGGGACAACCCGTTTCGCGACTGGCCCTGACCTGAACGCGCTTCCTGCATCGATCCGGATGGAGAAGGCGCTCCACCGGATCCCGAGCATGAATGCCCCCCTTCCCGATATCTCCCTGACCGATGCCGCGCCGGGCCGTCGCCCGCTCGAATGGGTCGGCATGCAGGGCATCGACCTGCCCGTTGCGGTGGCCGAGCCCGGCTGCCGGCGCGACGTGCATGCGCGCGCCGACGTGCAGGTCGACCTTCCCGTACCGCACGTGAAGGGCATCCACATGTCGCGGCTGTACAGGCTGCTCGACGGGCTCGGCGATGGCGACGCGCTGTCGCCGGCCGGCCTTCGGCCGGTGCTGCAGGCGATGGTCGACAGCCATCGCGACTGCGACACGCGCCGTGCGCGGCTACGGTTGCGCTTCGACCTGCTGGCGCGCCGCGCAGCTCTGGTGACCGACGGGCTTGCCGGGTGGAAGGCCTATCCGGTCCGGATCGACGCGACGCTGACCGACGTCGGGTTCGAGGTGCGCGCGCAGGTGACGGTCGCCTATTCGTCGACGTGCCCGTGCTCGGCCGCGCTGTCGCGGCACTGGGTCGAACAGGCGTTCCTGGCGGCGTTCGGCCGCGACGATCGCGTGGAACCGGCAGCGGTCGCCGCGTGGCTGAAACGGCATGCGACGGCGGCCACGCCGCACAGCCAGCGTAGCGAAGCCGTCGTCAGCGCGGGGCTGCCGGCCGATGGCGCGACGCTCGGGCTGATCGACCTGATCGATCGCGTCGAGCACGCGCTCGGCACGCCGGTGCAGACGGCCGTCAAGCGCGCGGACGAGCAGGCGTTCGCGGTGCTGAACGGCGGCAACCTGATGTTCGTCGAGGATGCCGCGCGCCGGGTCCAGGACGCGCTGGACGGCCGCCATGCGCACCCGCGCGTGCACGTGCGCCATCTGGAAAGCCTGCACCCGCACGACGCGGTGGCCTGGGCCGCGCCGGTTCGCGAAGGCGCCGACGCATGCTGATCCGCAAGCTGTTCCGGTTCGAGAACGCGCACGTGGTGCGCGGCTGCAGCACGCGGCGCTGCTCGCATTCGATCCACGGCCATTCGTATCGCGTCGAGCTGCTGCTCGAGGCACACGCGCTGGACCACGGGCAGATGATCTACGACTTCGGGCTGCTCAAGGGCGACGTGCGCGACCTGATCGACGCGTTCGACCACGCGGTGACGCTGTGGTCGGATGACGATCCCTGCTACGTCGAGAGCATGCGCCGGCATTCCGAGCGCTGGGTGCTGCTGCCGGTGTCGCCGAGCGCCGAGCAGTTCTCGCGCGTGTTCTTTCGCCTCGTCGATGCGGCGCTGTCCTGCACGCGCATGTCGAACGGCGAAACCGGTGTGCGGCTGCATTCGATCATCGTTCACGAAACCGAGACCGGCTACGCGCAGTGTTTTCGCGACGATGCGTTCAACCCGCGCATGGGCCGCATCGACCTGGACGACATCGTGTTCGCGCCGGCCATCGCCGGACAGTGGCGCGATCCGGGCCTGTTCGAGCGGATCAAGCGCGGCCGTTCGATGTCAAGACAGGAATCCTGATGATCAGAAAGAACCCGCGCGGCGACCTGCCGCGGATTCATCCGAGTGCATTCGTCGATCCGACCGCCATTCTGTGCGGGCTCGTGATCGTCGAGGAGAACGTGTTCATCGGCCCGTACGCGGTGATCCGCGCCGACGAAACGGATGGCGACGGCCGGATCGCGCCGATCGTGATCGGTGCGCATTCGAACATCCAGGACGGCGTGGTGATCCATTCGAAGTCGGGCGCGAGCGTCACCATCGGCCAGCACACGTCGATCGCGCATCGCGCGATCGTCCACGGGCCGTGCAAGGTCGGCAACGGCGTATTCGTCGGCTTCAACAGCGTGCTGTTCAACTGCACCATCGACGACGGCTGCGTGGTGCGCTACAACGCGGTCGTCGACGGCTGCCACCTGCCGCCGGGCTTCTACGTGCGCTCGACCGAGCGCATCGGGCCGGAAACCGATCTCGCCGCGTTGCCGCAGGTGACGGCCGACGCGAGCGACTTCTCCGAGGACGTCGCGCGCACGAACAATGCGCTGGTGCTGGGCTACAAGCACATCCAGAACGAGTTCTGAGCCATGGACGAACCCGTTCGACGTGAAGGGCGCGCGACCGACGCGCTGAAGCGACGCCATGTCGACCTGCTCGTGCACGGCGGCACGGCGATGACACCCAACGGTGCCGAGCAGGTCGACGTCGCGTGCGTGGATGGCCGTGTCGTCGCGCTGGGTGCGTTGCATGGCACGTGGAGCGCCGACGTTCTCCTGGATGCCGGCGGCCTGCATGTGCTGCCGGGTGTCGTCGACAGCCAGGTGCATTTCCGCGAACCGGGCCTGACGCACAAGGAGACCATCGAGGCCGGCACGCGCGGCGCGGTGCTCGGCGGCGTCACGACGATCTTCGAGATGCCCAACACGCATCCGCTGACGCTGACCGCTCAGGATCTGCAGGCCAAGCTGGAACGCGCGCGCGGCCGCGCGTGGTGCGACTACGCGTTCTACATCGGCGGCTCGGCCGCGAACGCCGAACGGTTGCCGGCGCTTGAAGCGCTGCCGGGCTGCGCGGGCGTGAAGGTCTTCATGGGCAGTTCGTTCGGCGACCTGCTGGCCGACGACGAAGCCGTGTTGCGCCGGATCGTGCGCAACGGGCGGCGGCGCATGGCCGTGCACGCGGAGGACGAAGCGCGGCTGCGCGCACGCCGGGCGCTCGTCGAAGCGAGCGGCGACGTGCGCGACCATCCGCGCTGGCGCGACGTGCAAAGCGCGCTGGAGGCGACACGGCGCATCGTCGCGCTGGCCGCCGAGACGGGCCGCCGGCTGCATGTGCTGCACGTGTCCACCGCCGAGGAAATGGCGTTGCTCGCGCGGCACCGGCGGCGCGTGACCGTCGAAGTCACGCCGCATCACCTGAGCCTGCATGCGCCCGATTGCTACGAACGGCTCGGCACGCTCGCGCAGATGAATCCGCCGGTGCGTGAACGGCATCATCGGGATGCGCTGTGGCAGGCCGTTCGCGACGGCGTGGTCGACGTGATCGGCAGCGATCACGCGCCGCATACGCGCGACGAAAAGCGCCGGCCCTATCCGCAGTCGCCGAGCGGGATGACCGGCGTGCAGACGCTGCTGCCGCTGATGCTCGATCACGTGCACGCGGGCCGCGTGAGCCTCGAACGACTGGTCGACCTGACCAGCGCCGGGCCGGCGCGCATCTTCGGCATCGCGGGCAAAGGGCGGATTGCGGTGGGCTACGACGCCGATTTCAGCATCGTCGACCTGCGCGCGCGGCGGATCATCCGCGACGAATGGATCGCCAGCGTCAGCGGCTGGACGCCTTACGACGGGTGCGCGGTCACGGGCTGGCCCGTGCATACGGTCGTGCGCGGCCAGGTCGTGGTGCGAGACGGCGCGCTGAACGGGACGCCGCAGGGGCAGGCCGTCACGTTCCTGGACACCTAGATCGGCAGGCGAACCGTCTGCTTGATGCGCTTCAGCGGAATCTCGGTTTCGACGTTGCGCACGCCTTCGATCTGCGTGAGCGTTTCCATCTGGAAGCGCTGGTAGTCGTCGAGATCGCGGGCGATCACGCGCAGCAGATAGTCGTAGCTGCCGGCCATCAGGTGGCATTCGAGCACTTCGGGCGCCTGCTCCATCTCGCGCGCGAAGCGTTCGACCGTCGTCTTGTCCTGACGCTCCAGCGTGACGCGCACGAACGCCGTGAATCGCAGGTCGACGGCGGCCGGGTTCAGCAGCGCGACATACGCGTCGATCACGCCCTGCTCCTCGAGCAGGTGAACGCGGCGCAGGCAGGGCGTGGCGGACAGCCCGGCCTGTTGCGCGAGTTCGGCATTCGTCTGGTTCGAATTCCGTTGCAATGCACGCAGAATGCGCCGGTCGATTGCATCCAGTTTGATTGGCATTTTTGACTACCCGAGCGGTGAATGCTAGAGAGTAGCGCCAAAACCGATAATCAAAGTAGCCGAATACGCATCCAATCTCCATGGGAAGGCGCCGATAATCCGACGACAGGCCGGGCGATTCCCGTCCGCCGGCAATCCCGTTCAGGAGCTACCCCATGTCGCATCCATCCTGGCTGCCGTTCATCGCAACGTCGCTGCTGATCATCGTCACGCCGGGCCAGGACATGGTGCTCGTGATGTCACGTACGCTGTCCGACGGCACGCGCGCGGGCCTCGTGACCGCGGCGGGCGTCAGCGTCGGGCTGCTCGTGCACACGATGCTCGCGACGCTCGGGCTGGGCGCGCTGCTGCAGGCATCCGAATGGCTGTTCACGGCGCTGAAGGTGGTCGGCGCGTTGTACCTGCTGTATCTCGGCATCACGCTGTTGCGCTCGTCGGGCGAACTGACGCTCGCGAGCGGCGACGGTGCACAGGCATCGCGGCTGCGTACGTTCGCGCAAGGCGCACTGTCGAACGTGTCGAATCCGAAGGTCGCGCTGTTCTATCTGGCGTTCCTGCCGCAGTTCGTGCCGGCGGGCGCCGCGCATCCGATGCTGTCGCTGTTCGTGCTGGGCGCGACCTTCGCGGGCCTGACGTTTCTCGTCAAGGGGCCGGTTGCGGTGTTCGCCGGCCTGCTGTCCGCATCGATCCGCCGCAACCCGCGGATCCTGACGCGCATGCACCGCGTCAGCGGGGTGGTGCTGCTGGGGCTCGGGGTGAAGCTGGCGCTCGAGCGTCGCTGATGGCGGGGCGCTCGTGCGCGTGTCGTCGCGCGCGGTCGCGCATGGCCGGTCGCGTCGGATAAACGGCGTGCCGCATGTGGCCGCCGTGCCATCGGCGCGGTCGCACCGATGGCACGCCTTCCGGCATCGAGCAAGCGCTTCTCGATGCGTCGCGCGTCGGGCCGATTACCAGCGATAACCGACGCCCGCGCCTGCGCCGATCGAGCCGTGGCCCGACACGGCCGTCGTTACCGAGCCCTTGACCAGCCATTTCGTGGTCGCGACGGAAAGACCGACCGCCATCGCGCTTTGACCGCCGTACGTGCCGCCGCCGAGTGCGACGACCTTTTCGCCGGGCAGCACGGCTTGCGGCATGTTGGCCATCGCGATCGCGCTCGCGGTGCCCGCATCCGAGTCCTTGCGGTACTTCGACATTTCCTCGCGGACGGAGTTGATTGCACCGTTCAACTGGCGCACGTTCACGCCATCCGTCGGCGCCGTGCCGTCGGCCATGTTGGTCAACTGGCGCTCGGCGCCCGGCGCACCGATCGATACCGTGTTGTCGCGCGACGCGACCGAGTTGGCGCCCAAGGCGACCGCATTGTTTGCCGGTGCCTGGCTGTTCGCGCCGATCGCTGTCGAATTGTTGCCGGAGACATTCGAACCGGTTCCGATCGCCGTGCCGTTCGCTGCCGTGACTTTCGAATTCGCACCGGTTGCGGTGCCGTTCGCTGCCGTGACGGTCGAGTTCGTGCCGGTTGCGGTGCCGTTCGCTGCGGTGACGGTCGAGTTCGTGCCGGTTGCCGTGCCGTTCGCTGCGGTGACGGTCGAGTTCGTGCCGGTTGCCGTGCCGTTCGCTGCGGTGACGGTCGCGTTCACGCCGATACCCGTCCCGTTGTCTCCCGACACGTTCGCGCCGTTGCCGAGCGCCGTGCCGTTCGTCGCGCTGACCGATGTGTTCTTGCCGATCGCGGTGCCCGTGCTGTCCGCCACCGTGCCGCTCGGGACGCTCGACGAAATCTTGCCGACGGTGTTCGTGAGCGCGGTCAGATCCGTCGTCAGCGTGGAGACCTGATTGGCGATCGAGAAGAGCTGCGAACCGTTGACCGCGTCCGTGCTGGTCGCACTGATCGCGCCGGCCGCGACGTTGACGATCTGGCGCTCGGCACCCGCGCTGCCCACGCTGACCACGCCGACCGGCGTACCCGCGAAGCCGCTGTAGCCGACGCCGTTCAGCGTTACGCTGCTGACGGTGGTTGCCGCACGCGTGGCCGCATTCGAACCCAGCGCCACCGAATTCGCATCGGCCGCGTTCGCGCCTTCGCCGATGGCGACCGCATTCACCGCGGAGGCCGTCGCGCGGGCGATCGCGACGCTGCCGGTCGCGGATGCCGAACTGTCGACGCCGAGCGCGACCGCATCGCCGGCACCGGCGTTGGCCTGGAAGCCGAGCGCCGTGCCGCCGGCCGCGCTGCTGCCTTTGCCGACCGCCGTCGAGAAGGTTGCGGTGGCGCTGGCGCCCTGGCCGACTGCCGTCGATTGATCCACGGCGAACGCGCCCGAACCGAATGCCGACGCCGTGGCGCCGTTCGCGACCGCGCCCTGGCCCACCGCCGTCGCGTTGAGGCCGGTCGCACCGGCGAACGCGCCAATCGCCGTCGCATGGTCGCCGGTCGCCACGGCATTGCCGCCCAGCGTCGTGGCTTGCGTACCGGTTGCGACGGACTGCCGCCCGATCGCCACGGTTTCGCTGTACGCGCCGGTCGACGAGCCCGAATCGGCGACTGCCGACGGGCCGACTGCGATGTTGTCGCAGCCCCGTGCCGTGGCCGGATACGTACTGGTGCCCGAAATCGCGATGTTGTCCGAGCAGCCTGCGACGGTATCGATCGCATTGCCGTTCTGCACATAGGAAGCCTGCGCCGGTGCGGAAGCCACGAATGCGACGACCGCTGCGCTGACGGCGATGGCCAGCGCCGCTTTCGACTTCACCGGCGCGTGCTGCACCGGATTCCCCGACCCTCGATGATTCTTGTTCATGTTGTTCCTGGGCTTGATATGAAAGTTGTGTTTTGGCTAGCGTGTCCGTCTCACGATTTCCCTGTCGCCTTGGTTCGAGTACGATCCGATTGAAAAGATGTACTAAGCAAATTCGACATTTGGCGGAATGAATCCGAGCGGGAAACGGCGCAGGGGCGGCTGCGTCGTTTGACGTGTTCCGGCACGCTGGCGCGTGCCGGATCGGCAGCCTGAGATGCGACGACGCATTCTGATCGGACGCGCGGGCGCCCGGGTTTGCCGTAGCGGTCGATCTTTATGCTTCAGGGGAAATCCGGCTGCGGAAATGCGCGCCGGCGGCCGGCATGGCCGTGATGGCGCGGAAGCCGGCGTTCGTGCGCCGGCTTCCGTCACGCTCCGTTGCGCACGTTATTGCGCCGGCAACGCGTCCGCCAGCGCCCGCATTGCTTCCACCGTCTCCGGATTCGCGGGGAAAAACGCCTCGATCGCGAGTTCCGACAGCGTCACGTCGACCGGCGTGCCGAACACCGTCGTCGTGCTGAAGAACGTCAGTTCGCCGGCTGCCGTGCGCAGCCGCAACGGCACGGCGATATCCGCGAAGTCGGTGCGCGCATGCGTGTCTTCGGGCTGGCCGGCCGGTGCCGAATACGCGGCGAGTTCGTCGCGCAGCGTGTGCAGCGCGCGGTCGCCGCTTGCATCGATCTGCCGCTGCAGCCGATGCAGGATGTGCGCGCGCCACTCGTGCCAGTTGACGATCTGCGACGCGAGGCCGTCCGGGTGCAGGCTCAGCCTCAGCACGTTGACGGGCGGTTGCAGCAGCGACGGATCGGCCTGCGCGACCAGCGCGCCGAGCATCCGGTTCGCGGCGAGCAGCGTCCAGTGACGATCCACGGCGAGCGCCGGGTAGGGCTCGTGGCCGCGCAGCACGGCTTCCACCGCATGCCGCGCGGCATCGAGCTGCGGATCCGAAAACGGCCGTTCGCGAAACAGCGGCGCGAAGCCGGCCGCGACGAGCAGCGCATTGCGTTCGCGCAGCGGCACGTCGAGACGCTCCGCGAGATGCAGCACCATCTCGCGGCTCGGCTGCGCGCGGCCCGATTCGACGAAGCTCAGGTGGCGCGCGGAAACGTCCGCGTCGAGCGCGAGCGCCATCTGGCTCAGGCGTCGGCGTTGCCGCCACGTGCGCAGCAGCGGGCCGATGCCGGACGCGCGGCCGGCGGACGGGGAGGGCGAGTGGAGGGCGGCGGTCGGGTTCATGCAGCAGATGATAGGCAATCCCGCGTGCCTTGGGCATTACCTGCGACGTAAGCATCGCGCCTCCCCGGGCGTGTCGCGGCGCTGCGTTACCATAGCCCCCGTGCCAACTGAGAGACGACGCCGGACCCGCGATTGAAAACGCAAGGGCCGACGCCGTGCATATTTACGACAAGGCATTCCAGGGGAATCCAACAATGAAAAAACTTGCCGTCCGGCTCGCCTGCGTGGCGACGCTTGCATTCACCGCGATCAGCGCCCACGCGCAAACCGAAGCCGCGCAGGTGGAAATGAGGGCCGCGGCTGCCGCCGCCAACGACGCGGTCGTGAAGGGCCCGACCGAGATCGACGTGAAACACGAAGCCATGCTGAAGCTGAAAGCCGGCGAATCGTTCGTGCCGGCCGCCGAAGCCGGCCGCTACCTGCGCTCGATGGGCAACTCGATCGACGAAACCCGGCTGGTCGGCCTCGTGCTGCCTGACGACCCCGATGCCGACTGGATCTCGGTCGTGTCGTTCGAGCCGAGCGGTTATATCCGCGACGACGACGCGAAGGACTGGAAACCCGACGAACTGCTGAAGAGCCTGCAGGCCGGCACCGAGGAAGACAACCCCGGGCGCAAGGAACGCGGCCTGCCCGAAACCGAGGTGGTCGGCTGGGCGAAGGCGCCCGCGTACGACGCGGCCACGCACCGGCTCGTCTGGTCCGCGATCATCCGCGACAAGGGCGCCGCGCCGAACGCCGAAAACGACGGCGTGAACTACCGGACGCTCGTGCTCGGCCGCGACGGCTACCTGTCGCTGACGATGGCGTCGACGCTCGCCGACCTGCCGAAATACAAGGCGTCGGCCGACGAGCTGCTGTCGAACATCAGCTTCAACGACGGCAAGCGCTACGCCGACTTCAACAAGTCGACCGACCACGTCGCTGAGTATGGCCTCGCGGCGCTGATCGTCGGCGTCGGCGCGAAGAAGCTCGGCCTGCTTGCGCTGATCGGCGCGTTCGCGGTGAAGTTCTTCAAGGTCGGCGCGGTTGCGCTGCTGGCCGGCGGCGCCGCGCTGAAACGCTTCTTCGGGCGCAAGCCGAAGCCGGCCGCGGTGCCGGCCGTCGCCGACGCATCCGGCGTGTCCGATGCATCCGCCACGGAGCGCAAGGAATGACGAAGCTGTTGCTGCTGATCTTCGGCGGCCTCAAGCTCGGCAAGGTGCTCGTGTCCGCGGGCACCATGCTCGCGTCGATCGCGGTCTATGCGCTGTTCTACGGCTGGCGGTTCGCGGCCGGTTTCGTGGCACTGCTGCTGGTGCACGAGGCCGGCCACTACGTGGCCGCGCAGCGGCGCGGGCTCGACGTCGGGCTGCCGACCTTCATCCCGTTCGTCGGCGCGTGGATCCAGCTGAAGGAGATGCCGCACGACGCGGAAACCGAGGCGTACGTCGGGCTCGCCGGGCCGTTCGTCGGCACGCTCGGTGCGCTGGCCTGCTACGCGGCCGCGCGCCACTACGACAGCAACCTGCTGCTCGCGCTGTCGTACACGGGCTTCTTCTTGAACCTGTTCAACATGATTCCGCTGTCGCCGTTCGACGGCGGGCGGATCACCGCGGTGCTGTCGCCGCGCATCTGGTTCGCGGGCGTGCCGGTGCTGATCGCGCTGT
Source organism: Burkholderia reimsis (assembly GCF_003294055.1). NCBI lineage: Bacteria > Pseudomonadati > Pseudomonadota > Betaproteobacteria > Burkholderiales > Burkholderiaceae > Burkholderia > Burkholderia reimsis. The sequence continues at coordinate 31,452 of NZ_QMFZ01000009.1, read as the reverse complement.
TCGTGTACCGCCCGAGCCCGCTGCTGATCGTGATGGCGATCCTCGCGCTGCCGCAGCTCAAGCGCGCATGGCGTTACGATCCCGACGCGCCGGAGAATCGCGTGTACTACGCGACGTCGATCGAGACGAAGACGACGTACGCGCTCTGCTACGTCGGCCTGCTCGCGTTCCTCGCGCTGATGACGTCCGGCGTGCACGACATGCTGCGCGTCGCGCATTCCGCGGCCTGACGCAAAAAACGGCGGCCGCTGTTACGCGGCCGCCGTCGTTTTTCTTCCTTTTTCGCCGAATCTCACGCGTCGCGATGCCGTAGCTCGACGCGCCGGATGTCCTTCACGATCACGAGATAGCTGAACACCGTGACGAGCGCGTTCAGCCCGACGAACACGAGTGCGCCGTTGAACGAGCCGCTCGCGCCGACGAGATAGCCGATCGCGATCGGCGCGACGATGCCGGCCGTGTTGCCGAACATGTTGAACAGGCTGCCCGACAGGCCGATCGCTTCCTTCGGCGCGGTGTCCGCGACGACGGCCCAGCCGAGCGAGCCGATGCCCTTGCCGAAGAACGACACGGCCATCAGCACGATCACGAGCGCTTCGCTGTCGACGTAGTTGCAGCCGATGATGACCATCGACAGCGCCATCCCGCCGACGATCGGGATCTTGCGCGCGAGCGTGAGCGACACGCCGCGGCGGATCAGCCCGTCGGACAGCATCCCGCCGAGCACCCCGCCGAGGAACCCGCAGATCGCGGGCAGCGACGTCATGAAGCCGGCCTTCAGCAGCGACATCCCGCGTGCCTGCACGAGGTAGATCGGGAACCATGTGAGGAAGAAATAGGTGAGCACGTTCACGCAGTACTGGCCGAGATACACGCCGATCAGCATCCGGTTCGACAGCAGCTGGCGCACGTAGTACCAGCCCGCCACGCGGCGGCCTTCCGAACGCAGGCCGTCGGTGCCGCGCACGGTCGTGCGCACGAGGCCGCCGCCCTGCTCGATGTGCTCGAGTTCCGCGCGGTTCACGGCCGGATGGTCGGCCGGATCCTTCACGACCCGCAGCCACAGGAACGCGAGCGCGATGCCCGCGAGGCCGAGCCACAGATACACCTGGTGCCAGCCGTACGCATGCGTGAGCCACGCCATCAGCGGCGAGAACACCACGGCCGCGAAGTATTGCGCGGCGTTGAAGATTGCGGACGCCGTGCCGCGCTCGGCGGTCGGGAACCAGCTCGCGACGACTTTCGCGTTCGCGGGAAAGGCGGGTGCCTCGGCGATGCCGACCGCGAAGCGCATCGCGAACAGCGCGGCCACCGCGAACGCGGCGCTGCCGCCGAGCCCGATCGTGCCCTGCAGCAGCGTGAACGCCGACCACAGGAAGATGCTGGCCGCATACACGCGGCGCGCGCCGAAGCGGTCGAGCAGCCAGCCGCTCGGCAGTTGCGCGAGCACGTAGGCCCAGCTGAACGCCGAGAAGATGTAGCCCATCGTCACCGGGTCGATGCCGAACGCCTTGCGGATCGGCGTGCCGGTGATCGACAGCGTCGCGCGATCCGCATAGTTGAGCGTCGTGACGACGAACAGCATCGCCAGGATCCAGTAGCGCACGGCGGTCCGGCGTGCAGTGCGCGCGAGGTCGAGAGGAAGCTCGCGAGGGGTGGTCTGATTAGGCACTTTAATGTACGTCGTCGTATGACATGGTGCGTAGCTTATGTGGGTGGGCCGACCCCGGAAACCTCGGGTTTTCCCGTTGGGTACAACGCGAAACGCCCACAATTTGGGCATGAACCGAATCAATAAGGGATTCGCGCATTGTGTGGCAAGATCGACGACCCGCGTGAATCGCAAAATCATGTCGGCAGACATCATATCTGTTGGGCTACAATGAGCCCATCATTCCCGAACCACGGAGCACACCCATGCAACTGACAGGAGAGATGCTGATCGGCGCCGAAGCGGTTGCCGGCTCGGCCGGTACCTTGCACGCGTTCGACCCGTCGAAGGGCGCGCCGATCGACGCGCCGGCGTTCGGCGTCGCGGCGCCGGCCGACATCGAGCGTGCATGCGAACTCGCGCGCGACGCGTTCGACGCGTACCGCGCACAGCCGCTCGCGGCCCGCGCGGCATTTCTCGACGCGATCGCGGATGAAATCGTCGCGCTCGGCGACGCGCTGATCGAGCGCGCGCACGCTGAAACGGGCCTGCCCGTCGCACGGCTGCAGGGCGAGCGCGGCCGCACCGTCGGCCAGCTCCGGCTGTTCGCGCGTGTCGTGCGCGACGGCCGTTTCCTCGCCGCGTCGATCGATCCCGCGCAGCCAGCCCGCACGCCGCTGCCGCGCTCGGACCTGCGGCTGCAGAAAGTCGGGCTCGGGCCCGTCGTCGTGTTTGGTGCGAGCAATTTCCCGCTCGCGTTCTCGGTGGCCGGCGGCGATACGGCGTCGGCGCTCGCGGCCGGCTGCCCGGTGATCGTGAAGGCGCATGAGGCGCACCTCGGCACGTCCGAACTGGTCGGCCGCGCGATTCGCGCCGCCGTCGCGAAAACCGGGATGCCGGCCGGTGTGTTCTCGCTGCTGATCGGCCCCGGCCGCGTGATCGGCGCGGCGCTCGTCGGCCATCCGGCGGTCCAGGCCGTCGGCTTCACGGGGTCGCGACAGGGCGGCATGGCGCTCGTGCAGATCGCGAATGCCCGCCCGCAGCCGATTCCCGTCTACGCGGAAATGAGCAGCATCAACCCCGTCGTGCTGTTCCCGGCGGCGCTCGCCGCGCGCGGCGACGCGATCGCAACGGGTTTCGTCGATTCGCTGGCGCTCGGCGTCGGCCAGTTCTGTACCAATCCGGGCCTCGTGCTCGCGATCGACGGCCCCGATCTCGACCGCTTCGAATCCGTTGCCGCGCAGGCGCTTGCGAAGAAGCCGGCCGGCGTGATGCTCACGCCCGGGATCGCCGATGCGTATCGCCATGGCCGTGGCAAGCTGGCCGAACTGCCGGGCGTGCGCGAGATCGGCGCGGGCGAGGCCGCGCAGACCGACTGCCAGGCCGGCGGCGCGTTGTACGAAGTCGGCGCGCAGGCGTTCCTGGCCGAGCCGGCGTTCAGCCACGAAGTGTTCGGGCCGGCGTCGCTGATCGTGCGCTGTCGCGATCTCGACGAAGTCGCGCGCGTGCTCGACGCGCTCGAGGGCCAGCTCACGGCCACGCTGCAGATGGACGCCGACGACAAGCCGCTGGCCCGCCGGCTGCTGCCGATCCTCGAACGCAAGGCCGGGCGCCTGCTCGTGAACGGTTACCCGACCGGCGTCGAGGTGTGTGACGCGATGGTGCACGGCGGCCCGTTCCCCGCGACGTCGAACCCGTCCGTCACGTCGGTCGGCGCGACGGCGATCGAGCGTTTCCTGCGCCCGGTGTGCTACCAGGATTTCCCGGACGATCTGCTGCCCGAGGGGTTGCAGGAGAAGAATCCGCTCGCGATTCCGCGGCTGCGGGACGGGAAGGCGGAGTGACGGGCGGCGACGATTGAGCGTGTGATTTCCGGCGGCCGGTGCGTCGGGGTCGGTGCCGGCACGCGGAAACCAAAAGGCGGATGTGGCCGGTGGGCCGCTTCCGCCTTTTTTGCATGACGGGTGTCGGTGCAGACGGGTTTGTTCGCAGTGTCGACAAGAATCATGTCGGGGCAGCATGGGGGGCGGCGGTCGGAGCAGCGGCCTCGGGGTACGTGACTGCCGTGGATCTTGCCGTCTTCCCCGTCCCCCGGTTTTCTCCTACAGTAGCGAAGCCTCGGGCCAGCCGGCCCGCAGGCAAGCCTGAGAGACCGACAAAAGACAACGAGGGAACCCCCGATGAACATCAACAAGCGTGGCGATCACCTGTTCGCGGCCGGATTGTGGAAAGCGATCGGCGACGTCGCGAAATCCGTGCGCACCCAGGTCGGCCAGTACAGCGAAGGGCGCGTGCTCGCGAATGCGCTGCTCGAATTCCAGCGCGACCTGGGCGGCAGCGAATTCGACGTGACGATCAACCAGGGGCGCGTCGTCACGGGCGCCGACGCGCATTCGCTCGTGTTCGGGCAAGCCGTGCGCCGCTTCCGGCAGGACATGGAGGCGCTGGTGTTCGCGCTCCAGTACCGGCGCGGCATCGACGAACGCGACCCGGGCCTGCGTACTGAAGCACTGCTGCAGGCGAACAGCCAGCTCGCGACCGCGAAGCAGTCGGCGACGATCACGGTCGGCCGGTTCTTCGATGCGGTCGTCGACCGCGACGTGCTCGGGCAGATCCTCGACGGCGAATCGAATGCGCGCGCGCGGGCGGGCACGCAGGGGCAGATCGAGGCGACGCGGGTCAGGCTCGCGAACGTGCGCCACCGGATCGTCGGAATCATCGCGCAGATGTGACGCGGCCGGCCGGCCTGCAAGGTGGGGTGGCGTCACGCGAAGCGCTGCGCCGGAGGCGGCACCCGTCGCGGCGGATGCGTGCGGGGTTACTGCTGCGAACGGTCGCGATACCGTCGAACCGGCGCGCGACGCGACAACCGGCCTGCGCGGCGCCGATCAACGCACCGCGCAGGCCGTACCCGCTTACTGCGGGCCCATCTTCTTGATCAGCACGTCGAGTTCGGCCGCTTCGGCCTCGGTGAGGTCGACGAGCGGCGCCCGCACGGGGCCCGCGTCGTGGCCGACGAGCTTCGCGCCCGCCTTCACGATGCTGACCGCATAACCCGCGCGGCGGTTGCGGATCTTCAGGTACGGCAGGAAAAACGTGTCGATCAGGCGGCCGACCGTTGCGTGGTCGTCCTTCGCGATCGCTTCGTAGAATTCCATCGCCGTCTTCGGGATGAAGTTGAACACGGCCGACGAATACACCGGCACGCCGAGCGCCTTGTACGCGGCGGCATAGACTTCGGCCGTCGGCAGGCCGCCGAGATACGCGAAGCGGTCGCCGAGGCGGCGGCGGATCGTCACCATGCTTTCGATTTCGCCGACGCCGTCCTTGAAGCCGATCAGGTTCGGGCAACGATCGGCGAGGCGCTCGAGCATGTCGGCGTTCAGCTTCGAATTCGCGCGGTTGTACACCACGACGCCGATCTTCAGGGCGCGGCACACCTGCTCGACGTGCTCGGCGATCCCTTCCTGGCTGGCTTCGGTCAGGTAATGCGGCATCAGCAGCACGCCGCTCGCGCCGAGGCGCTCGGCCTCCTGCGCATATTCGATCGCGACGCGCGTCGCGCCGCCCGCGCCGGCGAGGATCGGCACCTTGCCCTTGCAGGTTTCCGTCGCGACGCGGATCACGTCCGAATACTCGCGCTGCGTGAGCGAGAAGAATTCACCGGTGCCGCCGGCCGCGAACAGCGCGCTCGCACCGTACGGCGCGAGCCATTCCAGGCGCTCGGCATAGGTGGGCGGGCGGAAGCTGCCGTCGGCGTCGAAGTCCGTCAGCGGAAAGGACAGCAGGCCGTGGGAGATGATCTGTTTGAGTTCTTGCGGTGAAGTCATGGTCGGGTCGTCCGTCTAGCGCGAGTGCTGGTTCGTCGGGAACGGCATACGAGCCAAATTGGCGATGTCGTTGTATGTCATCGTACAACGAGGGAAAGGGCCACGCAAGCGGTTTGCTGGCCGTTAAATGATAGGGTCTTTCCGGATAAGGGTTTACGCAGCATCGCCGGCCGGAGTTGAATGTCGTATGATGACTAACAATATGGCCGACAGCCTCCAGGATTTCCGATGACTGCTTCCCCCCTCTACATCCGTGTGCATCCGGACGACAACGTCGCGATCGTCGTCAACGACGGCGGCCTGCCCGAGGGCGCGACGTTCGCCGACGGGCTGACGCTGCGCGAAGGCGTGCCGCAGGGGCACAAGGTCGCGCTGGTCGATCTCGCGGCCGGCGACCCGATCGTCCGCTACAACGTGGTGATCGGTTATGCGCTGGCCGAGCTGCGACGCGGCAGCTGGGTCAACGAGCGCACGATGCGCATGCCCGAGCCGCCGGGGCTCGACAACCTGCCGCTCGCGACGCGTGCCGCGCCGCCGCTGCCGCCGCTCGAAGGCTATACGTTCGAGGGCTTCCGCAATGCCGACGGCTCGGTCGGCACGCGCAACATCCTCGCGATCACGACGACCGTGCAGTGCGTGTCGGGCGTCGTCGAGCATGCGGTGCAGCGGATCAAGGCCGAGCTGCTGCCGCGCTACCCGAACGTCGACGACGTGGTCGGGCTCGAGCACACCTACGGCTGCGGCGTCGCGATCGACGCGCCCGACGCCGACATCCCGATCCGCACGCTGCGCAACATCAGCCTGAATCCGAACTTCGGCGGCGAGCTGATGACCGTGAGCCTCGGCTGCGAGAAGCTTCAGCCCGAGCGCCTGCTGCCGCCCGGCGCGATTCCGGTGGCGGCCGACGGTGCCGGCGACAACGGCGGTGTCGTGTGCCTGCAGGACGCCGCGCACGTCGGCTTCAACTCGATGATCGACTCGATCATGACGATGGCCGAATCGCATCTCGAGCGGCTGAACCGCCGCCGCCGCGAGACGTGCCCCGCGTCGGATCTCGTCGTCGGTGTGCAGTGCGGCGGCAGCGATGCGTTCTCGGGCCTCACCGCGAATCCGGCCGTCGGCTTCGCGGCCGACCTGCTGGTGCGCGCGGGCGCGACGATCATGTTCTCCGAGGTGACGGAAGTGCGTGACGGTGTCGCGCAGCTCACGTCGCGTGCGGCGAACGAGGACGTTGCGCGCGAGATCATTCGCGAGATGGACTGGTACGACCGTTACCTGCAGCGCGGCCGCGTCGACCGCAGTGCGAACACGACGCCCGGCAACAAGAAGGGCGGCCTGTCGAACATCGTCGAGAAGGCGATGGGCTCGATCGTGAAGTCGGGCAGCGCGCCGATCGCCGGTGTCGTGCGTCCCGGCGATCGCGCGAAGCAGAAGGGGCTGCTTTATGCGGCGACGCCCGCGAGCGACTTCATCTGCGGCACGCTGCAGCTCGCGGCCGGGATGAACCTGCACATTTTCACGACCGGCCGCGGCACGCCGTACGGCCTCGCACAGGTGCCGGTGATCAAGGTCGCGACGCGCAGCGATCTCGCGCGCCGCTGGCACGACCTGATGGATCTCGATGCGGGGCGGATCGCGACCGGCGCGGCGACGATCGAGGACACCGGCTGGGAACTGTTCCGGCTGATGCTCGACGTCGCGAGCGGCAAGCGTCGCACGTGGGCCGAGCAGTGGAAGCTCGCGAATGCGCTGACGCTGTTCAATCCGGCGCCGGTGACCTGACGCGCGCGGCCGATGCTGCCGGACGATGCGGGCGCCCGACGGCGCCCGTTTTCATTGCGGCGATCGTTATGCGATGTCGATCGGCAGCGACAGCCCGACCTTGACGCGCGACATCACGACCATCGTTTCGAAGTGGCGAATGTTGTGGTGCTGCCGGAATACGCGCGTGGAAAACTCCTCGTAGTGGTCGATGTCGCGCATCGCGATCATCAGCACGAAATCGGCGCGCCCCGTCACCACATAACACTGCATGACTTCCGGCAGCGACTTCAGGAACCGCTTGAATTCGTCGAGCAGGTCGACCCGTTCGCGCTCGACCTGCACGAGGACGAGCATCGTCAACGGGAGGCCGACCTTGGTCGGATCGACGACGGAAACGTCCTGCTGGATATAGCGCTCGTCGCGCAGCCGCTTCACGCGGCGCAGGCATGCGGGCGGGCTCAGGCCGATCTCGGCGGCGAGCGCCTGGTTGGTGATCTGGTTGTCGTGCTGGAGGCGGGCGAGGATTCGCAGGTCGAAGTCGTCGAGCGGTGTGGCGGCGGAATTCATCGGATTTCCTTCGGAGAGAAAAAACGAAACAAACTCGCGAATGATGCCGCCCGATGTTTATCGGATTTCGCGACGGCTGCCGATAATCGTAGCACCCGTCAACGATGAAGCCGCGAGGAAAACATCATGCGTTTCCGACATCTGCTGCTGGCACCGCTCGTGCTGCTGGCGCCACTTGTGTCGCTTGTACCGGCCGTTCCCGCGTTCGGCGCGGATACGGTCGTCGTGGGTTTTGCCGGCGCGCTCACGGGTGCGCAGGCGCATTTCGGCGAGGACAGCGCGCGCGGCATTCGGCTCGCGATCGACGAAATCAACGCGGCGCACCCAAACGTCGCCGGGCATCCGGTCACGTTCGCGCTCGACGCGCAAGACGACCAGGCCGACCCGAAGGTCGCGACGACGGTCGCGCAGCGCTTCGTCGATACGCACGTCAGCGCCGTGATCGGCCACCAGAATTCGGGGACGTCGATCGCCGTCGCGCGGCTCTACGCGACGGCGAACATCGCGGAGCTGACGCCGTCGGCCACCAACCCGGCGTTCACGCGTCTCGGCTATCGCACCACGTTCCGGATGCTCGCGAACGACGACTTCCTCGGGCAGGCGGTCGCCCGCTATGCGGTCGAGCAGTTGCACGCGCGCCGCATCGGTGTCGTCGACGATCGCACGGCCTACGGGCAGGGCATCGCGGACGTGTTCGCCGGCGGGCTCGGGAACACGGGCGCCGCCGTGGTCGCACGCGAATACACGACCGACAAGGCGTTCGACTTCGGCGCGCCGCTGACGCTGATCAAGGGCCGTGCGCCCGACGCGATCTTCTTCGGCGGCATGGACACGCAGGGCGGGCCGATGCTCAAGCAGATGAAGAAGCTGCGGATCGCCGTGCCGCTGCTGGGTGGCGACGGTCTGTGCACGCACGAGATCCTGAAACTGGCCGGCGATGCGCTCGACGGCAACCTCGTGTGCGCAGACGGCGGCCGAAGCCTCGCGAAGATGCCGGGCGGCCCCGCGTTCGCGGCGCGCTTCACGCAGAAGTACGGCGCTCCCGTGCAGCTCTACGCACCGTATGCCTACGACGCGATGATGGCCGTCTACCACGCGGTGATGCTCGCGCAGTCCACCGATCCGGCGAAGATCGTCGACGCGCTGCATCGCGTCGACTTCCAGGGCGTGACCGGCCGGATCGCGTTCGACGCGAACGGCGAGCTGCGTAATCCGGCGGCAACGATTTCGACGTTCAAGGGAGGCAACAAGGTGACTTTGTTGGAGGTAGTGAAATGAATACGCGGATTCTTCCGGTGGGCACAGCATCGCTGCGCGACGTCGCGCGGCCGGTCGGCGACGTTACCGATCCCGCCGTGCGCGAAGCCGCCTGCGCACTGCGCGCCGCGCTGCGCGCGTTTCGCGACGAACACGGTTTCGGCCGCGCGGTCGCCGCGCCGCAGATCGGCGTCGGGCAACGGATGATCGCGCTCGCGATGGACGGCTGGCCCGACGTGATCGTGAACCCCGAAATCGTGTGGCACAGCGACGCGCGGATGACGCTGTGGGACGACTGCATGTGCTTTCCGGACCTGTTCGTGCGTGTCGAGCGCCACGCGTCGGTGAGCGTGCAGTACACGACGCTCGACGGCGAGCTGCATCGGCGCGACGCGCTGTCGCCCGATGTGTCGGAGCTGATGCAGCACGAGATCGACCATCTCGACGGCAAGCTGTCGTTCGATCGCGCGGCGGGGCCGAATGCGGTCGTGCATCGCAGCGTGTTCGACGCCGATCGCGCGTCGTTTGTCGCGCAGGTCGACTACGCGCCGCACGCGCCCGACGTGAAACGTTCGGCGCCGGAGCGCATTCAGTCCGCCGAAGCATCCGCGTATCCGCCGGGCGCCGCGTACATGAACGGCCGCTTCGTTCCGATCGCCGACGCGCGCGTGTCGGTGCTCGATTGGGGTTTCCTGCATTCCGACGTCACGTACGACACCGTGCACGTGTGGAACGGCCGCTTCTTCCGCCTCGACCGGCACATCGCGCGGTTCAGGCGCTCGCTGGCGCGGCTGCGGCTGGACGTACCGTTGGGCGACGACGCGTTGCGCGACATCCTCGTCGAATGCGTGCGCCGCTCGGGCCTGCGCAACGCGTACGTCGAAATGCTGTGCACGCGCGGCGTATCGCCCACCTTCAGCCGCGACCCGCGCGACGCGGTGAACCAGTTCATCGCGTTCGCGGTGCCGTACGGCTCGGTCGCGAACGAGCGGCAGTTGCGCGAGGGCCTGCACCTGCATCTGATCGACGACGTTCGACGGATTCCGCCCGAATCGGTCGATCCGCAGATCAAGAACTACCACTGGCTCGACCTCGTCGCCGGGCTGCTGAAGGGGTATGACGCGGGTGCGGAGTCGGTCGTGCTGAAGTGCACGGACGGCAGCATCGCCGAAGGGCCCGGGTTCAACGTCTTCATCGTGCGCGACGGCCGGCTTCGGACGCCCGAGCGCGGCGTGCTGCACGGCATCACGCGGCAGACCGTGTTCGAGCTGGCGGCGTCGATGGGCATCGACGCGCAGGCTGGCCGTGTCGACGATGCGCAACTGCGCGAAGCGGACGAGGTGTTCATCACGTCGACGGCCGGCGGGATCATGCCCGTCACACGGCTGAACGGCGCACCGATCGGCGACGGCCGGCCGGGCCCGATGACGCGCCGGCTGTTCGACGCGTACTGGGCGAAGCACGAGGATCCGGCGTGGAGCCTGGCGGTCGACTACGCGGCCAACTGCGCGGCCAACTGCGCGGCCAACTCCGCGGCCGGCTGATCGCGGCGGCGCGGGCGCGATTTCCTTACCTCGCACGTAATCGACCGCCCGCGCGAGGCCGGCGACGATGACGGCACGCGAATACGAAACACGCAGCGTTCGCGACCTCGTCCCCTCATCGACACAAGGAGCCTCGCCATGAGCACCGCCCAATCCGCCTCGTCCGCCTCGTCCATTCACGCCGACCTGATCGACCGCTACTTCGACGCATGGAACGAACCCGACGTCGCACGCCGCCGCGCGCTGATCGATGCGACCTATGCGAGCGACGCGGCCTATCGCGATCCGCTGATGGCCGGCGACGGCCACGCAGGCATCGACGCGATGATCGCGGCCGTGCAGGCACGCTTCCCCGCGTTCCGCTTTCGCCGCACGACCGACGTCGACGCGTTCGGCCAGCACCTGCGGTTCTCGTGGGCGCTCGTGTCGCCCGACGGCGCGGCGATCGTGAAGGGTTCGGACTTCGGCACGGTCGACGCGTCGGGCCGCCTCGCGACGATCACCGGTTTCATCGACGAGATGCCGGCCGCGGCGTCGTGACGTGAGCGATGCATGCGCAACGGCCGCCGGGATCGGGTAACGTTATGCGATTCGTTCCTGATCCTGGAGACTAGCCGACATGCTGAAGAATCTCGACCCGCTGCTGCACGCCGACATCCTGCATACGCTGCGTGCGATGGGGCACGGTGATGAAATCGCGATCTGCGATGCGAATTTCCCGGCGGAATCCGTCGCGGAGCACACGGTGGTCGGCCGCGCGTTGCGCATCGACGGCGCCGATTCGGCGCGCGTCGTGCGCGCGGTGCTGTCCGTGCTGCCGCTCGACACGTTCGTCGACACACCCGCATGGCGGATGGAAGTCGTCGGCGACGCAGCCGCGGTGCCGCCCGTGCAGCGCGAAGTGCAGGCCGAGATCGACCGCGCGGAAGGGCGCGCGGTGCCGCTCGCGGGTATCGACCGTTTCGCGTTCTACGAGCGCGCGCAGCAGGCCTACGCGGTGATCGTCACCGGCGAGTTGCGCGGCTATGGCTGCTTCATCTTCAAGAAAGGCGTGTTGTTGAGCGACGCGGGCTAAACGCGTTTTTCAGTGCGTCGAGCCGCCGGCGCGGCCGCCGCAGTGTAAAGATTTGCTACAACCTTTTTCTTGGACACGGCGAAAAGACCCTCTATGCTGGCCCATTTGCCGCGCCCCCTTCCGGGGCGCGCGGCGTCGAACCGCCCGGGCGCGCCCGGGGCAAGCGGCCGAATTGCATACGAGGAGAGAGGCATGACGCGTACCGTCGATTCCGGCGTCATTTTTTTCGCACGCCTGGCGCTGGCGGCGTTGTTCTTGTGGGGCGGCATCATGAAGCTGCTCGGCTACAGCGATTTCATCGCGTATCTGCACGGGATGAACGTGCCCTATCAACAGGTCGTCGCGCCGATCGTCGTCGCGATCGAGGGGCTGGGCGGCCTGCTGCTGATCGTCGGCTACAAGGTACGGCCGCTCGCGTTGCTGATGGCGGTCTACACGATCGCGACCGCGATGGTCGGGCACAATTTCTGGGACGCGACGAGCGCCGCCGTCCAGCACGACATGGTGATTCACTTCTGGAAGAACGTCGCGATCGCCGGCGGGTTCCTGCTGCTGTTCGTCACCGGCGCCGGCGGCGCGAGCATCGACGCGCTGCGCCGGCCGAGTTCGTCGTACGGCGTGCTGCGTTGAACCGGGCTGACTCGCGCCGCCAGGCCGAGTCATAACAAAAGGGCCGAATCCCGCACGCCGCGGGATTCGGCCCTTCGTTCATCTGGCCGGCGCGTGCGCGCCGACGTTCAGCGTGCGTCCTTCACGTCCTTCGCATCCTTCGAGAACTGCACGGCGATCGCGCCGAGCACGCAGATCGCCGCGACGTACACGACCGGCGCGAGCGGATTCGATTTCATCATCAGCGACACGATCACCGGCGTGAGGCCGCCGAAGATCGCATACGCGACGTTGTACGAGAACGAGATGCCCGAGAAGCGCACGACGGCCGGGAAGCTCTTGACCATCACGAACGGCACCGCGCCGATCGTGCCGACCATGAAGCCCGCGATCCCGTAGTAGAGCGGCAGCGTCGACGCATCGGCCGCGACCTGCACGAACAGCAGGTAGTAGCACGCGGCCAGCCCGATGCCGCCGATGCCGAGCACGCGCTTCGCGCCGATCCAGCCCGCGAGCGAACCGGCGGTGATGCAGCCGGCGGTCAGGCACAGCGTCGCGACGCTGTTCGCGAACAGTGTCGTCGCGGGCGTCAGGTGGAACTGCTTCTGCAGCAGCGCGGGCGTCATCAGGATCACGACGACGATCGCGGCCGACAGCATCCACGTGAGCAGCATTGACACGATCACCGCGCGGCCGTGGTCGCGCAGCACGGCCTTCAGCGGAATCTCGGCCGCGAGCGCCTTCTTCGCCTTCATCTCGGCGAACACCGGCGTTTCATGCAGCCAGCGGCGCAGGTACACGGAGAACAGGCCGAACACGCCGCCGAGCAGGAACGGGATGCGCCATGCGAACGCACCGACTTCGGTGGTCGAGTAACGGCTGTTGATGCCGGCGGCGACGAGCGAGCCGAGCAGGATGCCGGCCGTCAGGCCCGCGGTCAGCGTGCCGCATGCATAGCCGATATGACGCGACGGCACGTGCTCGGACACGAACACCCACGCGCCCGGCACCTCGCCGCCGACCGCCGCGCCCTGCAGCACGCGGAACAGCAGCAGCAACACCGGCGCGAGGATGCCGATCGTGTCGTAGGTCGGCAGCAGGCCCATCAGCAGCGTCGGCACCGACATCATCAGCACGCTCAGCGTGAACATCCGCTTGCGGCCGAACAGGTCGCCGAAGTGCGCCATGATCACGCCGCCGAGCGGGCGCGCGAGATAGCCGGCCGCGAAGATGCCGAACGTCTGCAACTGGCGCAGCCAGTCGGGAATGTCGTGCGGGAAGAACAGTTGCCCAATCGCCGGCGCGAAGAACACGAAGATGATGAAGTCGTAGAACTCGAGGGCGCCGCCGAGTGCGGCAAGGCCAAGGGTCTTGTAGTCGCTGCGCGTGAGCGCGCGTTCGGCGGCGCGAGGCACGCCGCTCAATTCGGAAGCTTGCATGGTCAGGACGATCGGTTTTCGAATGTTGTTGTCGGTGCTGCGTCTCCAGGGCCCGCTATCGGCATGGACTGACAAGGCGCGGCTTGCATCGTCGAAGCGTGTCGTGTGCCGGGTGAGGCGCGCAACACGCGCCGCCGCACCGGGATGGGGCACGGCAGGGACGAAGCGTCAAAGCGGGTGGGAGGATTCTACAGGAGCGCGAAATGCGCGCGCGGGTGTGCGACGGGGAAGGCTTCGGAGCGCGCGGCCGGGGCCGGGGCAAAAGCGCGCGCGGCGCGGGCGGCCGGTGAGCCGCTGACGCGCCGCGCGGGGCCGGGTTGCGTATCAGTTGCCGGCGATCGTATCGACCGGCTTGAACGTGCCGCGCTCGACCTTGTAGATCGTCACCGGCGCATCCTTCAGGTCGCCCTTCGCGTCGTACGCGATGCTCGGGGCCGACACGCCCTTGACCGACACCTTGCCGAGATACGGCGTATACACCTTCGGGTCGGTCGAGTTCGCGTCCTTCATCGCGGTGAGCAGCGCGATCGTGCCGTCATACGAGTACGGCGAGTAGGTGATCACGTCTTCGTTGAAGCGCGCCTTGTAGCGTGCCGCGTAACCGGCGAAGCCCGGCATCTTCTCCTTCGGCAGCCCGCCCATGTAGACGATCGCGCCTTCGGCCGCGTCGCCGCCGACCTTCAGGAACGTCGGTGAGCGCGACATCTCGCCCGTCACGAACGCCGACTTCATCCCGAGCTGGCGCATCTTGCGGATCATCGGCGACGATTGCGCGTCGCCGCCGCCGTAGAAGATCGCGTCCGGGTTCATTCCCTTGAGGTTGGTCAGGATCGCTGAGAAATCGAGCGCCTTGTCGTTCGTGAAGTCGCGCTTGATGATCGTGCCGCCCGCCGCCTCGACGGCTTTCGCGAATTCGTCGGCGATGCCCTGGCCGTAGGCCGTGCGGTCGTCGATGATCGCGATGCGCTTGAAGCGCAGCGTCTTCACCGCGTACGTGCCGACGATGCGGCCCGCTTGCGCGTCGCTCGTCAGCAGCCGGTAGGTCGTCTTGTAGCCGCGCGCGGTGTATTGCGGCGACGTGGCCATCGAGATCTGCGGCAGCCCCGCGCGATCGTACAGGTCGGACGCGGGAATGCTCGTGCCCGAGTTGAAGTGCCCGATGATCCCGCGGACGTTGTCGTCGATCAGCCGCTGAGCGACGGTCGTGCCCGTGCGCGGGTCGGCCTGGTCGTCCTGCGAATCGAGCTGGAACGTGACGGGCTTGCCGCCGATCGTCGGACGCGTCGCGTTGAAATCGGCGATCGCGAGCTGCACGCCCTTCTGCATGTCCGTGCCGTAGTTCGACTGCGGGCCGGTCAGCGGTGCGGCGAAACCGATCTTGACGACGTCGGCGGCAATGGCGTGCGCGCCCGACAGTGCGCAGGCAGCGGCCAGCGCGACGTGCGATACCTTCAGCTTCACTTTCACTTCCCCTTGATGGCGTGGTTGGGCCGCCGCCGGCTGGCGGGCCGGCACCGGTAAACCGGGCGAGACGGTTCGGTCGGCAGGCCGATGCGAGGGCCGTGCGTGCGTGCCGCGTGCTGCCCGGGCTGTGCCGGAATCGGCGTGTGTGGTGGCCGATGCCGCAGGCCCTGCACGCCGGTCGCTGCCGCGGCGGAAGGTCGTCTCGTGACCGTGAAGCGAAGTCTAGACAGCGAAAATGCGTGCGTCTTGCGCGTTCGGTGCGCGGCCGGCGACGATATCGGCATATCGTCGATAACCCTGATATATGCCGAAATCGTCACGCCGAATGCGCAAACGCGCCAAGACGCTGTACGGTTGCATTTTTATGCTGGCGGATGCGGATGCGGATGCGGATGCGGATGCGGATGCGGATGCGGATGCGGATGCGGATGCGGATGCGGATGCGGATGCGGATGCGGATGCGGATGCGCGGTGCGCGGTGCCGGTGCTCCGGCAAGCCCGTGCGCTCATGGCATGTTGGCACCGGTGCATGCATGGCTGCGGCGTTGGCATAAGCGGATTCCCGGCCGGCCGTCGCATGCGCGGCGCGGTGGTTGTGCACGCAACGTATGTGGCGTGTCGAAGCCGGTCGGCCGACGGCGCGACGTGACGGCTGCCGCCAACTTGCCCGCCCTTGCGATCGGCGCGACGCGATCGGAGGGGCGCTTCTATAATCGACGCCATCTGCCACTCGCCTTGCGGTTGCCCGGATGACGACCTTGCCAGCCGTACCGCCCATGAGCCTGTCCGATACGTTGCGCCACCAGCCCGACAACGCCGATCTCGGCGCGATGCTCGCGCACTTCCGCCTGCTCGAACCGGTATTCGATGCACTGCCGGACGTCGCGTTCTTCGTGAAGGACGCGAACGGCCGCTACGCGCTCGTCAACCGCACGCTGGCGATGCGCTGCGGCTACAAGGACAAGCGTGACCTGCTCGGCAAGACGGCCGACGAAGTGTTTCCGCGCCGCTTCGGCCGCAGCTATTTCGAGCAGGACATGGCGACGATCAACGCGGGCCAGCAACTGATGGACCAGCTCGAGCTGCACCTTTATCCGGGCCGCCAGCCGGGCTGGTGCCTGACCTGCAAGGAGCCGCTGCGCGATGCCGCAGGCAGGGTGGTCGGCCTCGCGGGCATCTCGCGCGACCTGAAGGCGCACGAGGGATCGCACCCGGCGTACAGCCGGCTCGCCGACGTGGTCCAGCACATCCAGGATCACTACGTACAGCCGCTGAACCTGAAGCAGCTCGCGCAGATGGCCGGGATGTCGGTCGCGCAGCTCGAACGCTACTTCCACAAGGTGTTCCACCTGACGCCGCGCCAGGTGCTGCTGAAGACGCGGCTGGATGCGGCCACCGCGCTGCTCGTCACGCACGACAAGGTGACCGACGTCGCGGCGCTATGCGGCTATACGGATCACAGCGCGTTCACGCGACAGTTCAAGGCGACGGTCGGCGTGACGCCGACGGAATACCGGTTGATGCTGCAGGAGCGGGCAGGGTGACGCGACGCGCCGAAAGGGCCGGCGAGTCGCAGGGATCGGGGCGATCCGGGGAAAGGGGGAAGCGGTGAAAACCGCGGCTCAGCGGTAGCCGAGCCCTTTCAGGACGGCGGTGCCGTTTTCGGTCAGCCGGAAGCTGGGGGCGGTATCGGCGTCGAGCTTGACCATCTCGACGAGGCCGGCTTCCTGTAGCGCAGGCAGTTCGGGTTTGGCGTTCGCGCCGATCGGTGCGTGCAACAACACGAGCAGCGTCGCGATTTCATGATGACTGAGCAGGCGGCGCAGCATCGTCTTCTTTGCAGGGGGCGCGGCCGGGCGGCCCGCGGGTGCTTCTACGGCGCTCATCGCTTTCCTCCTTTTCGAGATAACTATCGGGTACTGGTTGCGGATGGTGCCGTCGAAGACTTAAGCGATTCTTAAAACCGTGGCCGAGGACCGGATGCTGCGCTGCGGTACAGGTTACCGGATGTAACGCCAGAAGGAGCGCGGTTCCCGGCCCGATCGCGGCAAGCCGCGCGGGCGGGTGCGCTGCCGCGCGATTCACCACGATGGTGCGTGCGGGATGCGGCCCTTTGAGCCAGCCGCGGGGCGCGAATGTGATTCGGCCCCGAAATTCTGGTTCGTCTCTTTCTCTTATTTCCTGTGCTGTGCCTGCGCGGCCAGGCGCACGGCCGCGTTTGCCGCCCCGTAGCCGTCGTATCCGCCGCGCCGCTCGACGATCTCGAGCGAGAAGCGGTTGTCGACCAGTTCTGTATACGCGTGCAGGAATTCGCCGCCGTGCTCGTCGCGGTCGTACAGCAGGTGATGCGTGCTCAGCGTGTCGATCAACTCGTCCGGCAGCGCGTAGCGTGCGGCGAGATCGTCGTAGTAGTTCGGCGGAATGCGCAGGAACGGAATGCCGTCGGCCGCGAACGCGGCGATCGTCTTCACGATGTCGTCCGTGCGGAACGCCACGTGGTTCAGCCCCGTGCCGTGATAGCGGTCGAGCGATTCGGCGACCGCCGTGTGCCGGTCGACCGACGCGTTCAGCGCGATCCGCACCGAACCGTCGGCGCTGCGCACCGCGCGGCTGCGCATCAGCCCGTACGGGTCGGGCACGAGCCAGCTGCGCTCGGCCTCGAAGCCGAAGGCCGTCTTGAAGAACAGGATCCACGTATCGAGCGCGTCGGCCGGCAGCGCCAGGCACACGTGATCGATACCCGTCAGTGGGCCGACCTCGCTCGGGCCGTCGATGTCGGTCAGCACGAAGTCCGACTCATACAGCGTCGGCGCGTTCGGCGCTTCGTCGACGAAATACTCGAGGCTGCCGTCCGGTGCCTGCACGCTCGGCAGCACGCGTTCGTTCGGCCCGACGCGGCCGGAGAACGGCGCATAGCCGAAACCGGCCGCGCGTTCGAATGCCACTTTCGCGTCGTCGACGCGGAATGCCGAAGCACACAGCGACAGCCCATGCTGCTGGAAGAACGCATCGGCGAACGAGTCGCGCTCCGCGTTCAGCACGATCGACGCGGCGCCGTGCTGGAACAGCGTCACGTCCTTCGACCGATGCCGGCCCGCGAGCCGGAAGCGCATCCGGCCGAGCCATTCGCCGACGGTTGCCGCGGCCTGTGCGTCGACCGCGAATTCGATGAACTGGAACCCGACGTGCGCGGGCGGCGCCGGCGGCGCGAACAGCGGCTGGCTGGCGGCCGGCGCGCGGCCGTCCCGCGCGAGCCGCTCGCGTGTCAGTTCTTCCAGGTAGAGCAGCGAGCGATGGCCGTCGGCGGCCGTGATCGCGGTCGGCGCCGCACGGAAGCCGTCGTTGAAGATCTCGAGCGACAGCGGCCCCGTGTAGCCCGATTCGATCACGCGCGCGGTGAAGCGCGCGAGGTCGAAGTCGCCCTGGCCCGGGAACGAGCGGAAATGGCGGCTCCATTCGAGTACGTCCATCGCGAGTTTCGGCGCATCGGCGATCTGCACGAACGCGATCCGGTCGCCGGGGATGTCGGCGATCGCGTCCGGGGAATCGTCGAGCGACAGCGTATGGAAGCTGTCGAGCGCAAGGCCGAGGTGCGGGCTGTTCACGGCATTCACGAGTTGCCACGCATGGCCGTACCGCTTCACGACTCGGCCCCACGCGAGCGCTTCGTACGCGGCGACCACGCCGGCTTGCCGCGCGGCTTCCGCGAGCGCGCCGAGCTGGTCGACGAGCAGCCCGTCGTCGGCGATCGTGTCGGCCGACACGTTGCTGCACACCAGGATGCGGTCGGTGCCGAGCGCGTGCATCACGTCGAACTTGCGCTTGATGCGATCGAGGTTGCGGGCGAGCTGGGCTGCGCTCACGCCCTCGAAGTCACGAAATGGCTGGAACAGCACGATGTCGAGGCCGAGATCGGCGGCCATGCGCCGGACGTCGGCCGGCGATCCGTCGAAGTAGACGAGGTCGTTTTCGAAGATTTCGACGCCGTCGAAGCCGGCGGCCTTGATGGCGGCGAGCTTCCCGGCGAGCGTGCCGGACAGTGACACGGTGGCGATCGAGCGCTGCATGGGCGAATCCTGCGGATGAGCGGGGCACGGCGCCGGTCGAATCGACCCTGAATGAACCATTCGTTGAATTAACGACGAACGCCATATCCCGAATTTACTGGGTAAGTGATGCGTATTGTACAAACTAACTAGGTGGTACAAATTAGCGAAAACCCGAAAAGACATTGCGCTTTCGCAAGCGCACACTAGCGCCAAATCTTGACGTCAGGGGGCGAAGTCGGCTAGCGATGCGCCCCCGTTTTAGGAGCAGAAACACCATGAGCAAGCCCAAGGTGCTGGTGCTGAACGGCCCGAACCTGAATCTGCTGGGGACGCGCGAGCCCCATATCTACGGCGCGGAAACGCTCGCCGACGTCGAGCAGCGCTGCCGAACGGCCGCTGAAGCGCTCGGGCTGGAAATCGACTTCCGCCAGTCGAACGCCGAGCACCAGTTGATCGACTGGCTGCACGCGGCGCGTCACGATACGCACGGCATCGTGATCAACCCGGCTGCCTATACGCATACGTCGGTGGCGCTGGCCGACGCGCTTTCCGCGATCGCGAAACCGGTGATCGAAGTTCATATCTCGAACGTGCATCGCCGCGAGGCGTTCCGCCACCATTCCTATGTATCGGCGGTTGCCGAAGCCGTGATCTGCGGCTGCGGCACCGAAGGCTACGTGTTCGCGCTGCAGCGTCTGGCGACGCTGTTCGCGCAGGGAGCCGCGCGATGAGCCGCCCGTCGTTTCTGATCGGCCTGATCGGCCAGGGCATCGGCGGTTCGCTGTCGCCGGCGATGCACGAGGAAGAAGGTTTCCGCCAGGGGTTCGGCTATGTCTACCGGCGGATCGACCTCGACGTGCTCGGCGTGACCGTCGACGCACTGCCGCAACTGCTCGATGCCGCGCAGCGGATGGGCTACAACGGCCTGAACATCACGCACCCGTGCAAGCAGCGCGTGATCGAGCACCTCGACGCGCTGTCGGACGATGCGCGTGCGCTCGGCGCGGTGAACACCGTGTTGTTCAAGGACGGCAAGCGGATCGGCCACAACACCGACTGGTCGGGCTTCGCGAAATCGTTCCGCCGCGGGTTGCCCGACGCGTCGCTCGAACGCGTCGTCCAGCTCGGCGCGGGCGGCGCGGGCGCGGCCGTGGCGCACGCCGCGCTGCAGATGGGCGCGGCCGAACTGACGATTTTCGATGTCGACGGCACGCGTGCCGCCGGCCTCGCGGCTGAACTGCAGCAACGCTTCCCCGCGGCACGCGTTGTACAGGGCGGCGATCTCGCGGACGCGATGCGCGCCGCGACGGGCTTGATCCACGCGACGCCGACAGGCATGGCCAAGCATCCGGGCCTGCCGCTGCCGGCCGAGCTGCTCCGCGCGGGCATGTGGGTGGCCGACATCGTGTATTTCCCGCTCGAAACCGAACTGGTCCGCGCCGCGCGCGCGGCCGGCTGCGCGACGCTGCCGGGAGGCGGGATGGCCGTGTACCAGGCCGTCGATGCGTTCGAGATCTTCACCGGACGCACGCCGGACGACGAACGAATGTTCGAACACTTTCAGTCGCTGGTCGCACGCTGACCCTTCTACCGACTAGCTGAAAAAAGAGATCAGGAGACAATCATGCAGCACACCACCCACTCGAACGCCGCGTCCGCGGCGGCCGGCACGGTCCGGCGCACCTCGGCGCGCTACAAGATTCTCGCGCTGCTCGCGATCGGCACGATGATCAACTATCTCGACCGCACCGTGCTGGGGGTGGCTGCACCGCAGCTCACCAAGGAGCTCGGCATCAATGCGGCCGTGATGGGCATCATGTTCTCCGCGTTTTCGTGGACGTACGTCGCGATGCAGGTGCCCGGCGGCCTGTTCCTCGACCGCTTCGGCAGCAAGATCACCTATTACTGGTCGATGACGCTGTGGTCGCTGTGCACATTCCTGCAGGGCTTCGTGCCGGGCATCGCGACGCTGTTCGCATGCCGGCTCGGGCTCGGCGTGACGGAGGCGCCGTGCTTCCCGACCAACAGCCGGGTCGTCGCGACGTGGTTCCCGCAGAACGAGCGCGCGATGGCGACCGGTACGTATACGGTCGGCGAGTACATCGGCCTCGCGTTCTTCAGCCCGGTGCTGTTCGCACTGATGGGCGCGTTCGGCTGGCGCTCGCTGTTCTGGGTCGTCGGCGCGATCGGCATCGCGTTCGGCCTGGTCTGGTGGAAGTTCTATCATGAGCCGCGCAACCATCCGGGCGCCAACTCGGAGGAGCTTGCGTATATCGAGGCGGGCGGCGGTCTCGTGCACGGTGCACGCAAGGACGGCGACAAAGGCGCCAAGGGCGCGCAGAAGAAGTTCAGCTGGGCGATGGCCGGCAAGCTGCTGAAGAAGCGTCAGCTCGCGGGCATCTGCCTCGGCCAGTTCGCCGGCAACTCGACGCTGGTGTTCTTCCTGACCTGGTTCCCGACCTACCTCGCCACCGAGCGCCACATGGGCTGGCTGAAGATCGGCTTCTTCGCGGTGATGCCGTTCATCGCCGCGTCGGTCGGCGTGATGTTCGGCGGGATCTTCTCCGACTGGCTGCTGCGTCGCGGCAAGTCCGCGAACCTCGCGCGCAAGCTGCCGATCATCGCGGGCCTGCTGCTCGCGTCGACGATCATTCTCGCGAACTACGTGCAGAGCAACGAGGCCGTGATCGCGATCATGTCGGTCGCGTTCTTCGCGCAAGGGATGGCCGCACTCGGCTGGACCCTCGTGTCGGACATCGCGCCGGACGGCCTGCTCGGCGTGACGGGCGGCATCTTCAACTTCGCGGCGAACCTCGCCGGCATCATCACGCCGCTCGTGGTCGGCTTCATCGTCGCGTCGACCGGCTCGTTCGTCGGCGCGCTCGTGTTCATCGGCGTGATCGCACTGATCGGTGCGCTGTCTTACATCTTCGTCGTCGGCGACATCAAGCGGATCGAGCTGTAAGCATCGCCTCCACGCGCATCCTGTGCGTTCGCCCGGCGGCCGGTTGGCCGCCGGGCTTTTTTGTTGGCGCGACGCGCTGCGTGCACCCTTATGCGTGCTGCACCGCGATACCGAGCGATTCGACCGCCTGCGCGATCGCCGCGACCGCGCGCCGGATATCGTTGGCATCGATCGCACCGATGCAGCCGACGCGGAACGTCTCGAGCTGCGTGAGCTTGCCCGGATACAGGATGAAGCCGGCATCGCGCACGGCGTCGTAGAAGCGGCGGAAATCGTAGGCCGGGTGGTCGGGCGCGTGGAACGTGACGATCACCGGCGCCTGCACGTTCGCATCAAGGAACGGCGCGAAGCCGAGCGCGCGCATCGATTCGACCAGCGTCCGGCAGTTGTCCGCGTAGCGCGCACCGCGCGCCGGCTGGCCGCCTTCGGCGAGGTACTGGTCGAGCGCGGCGCGCAGCGCGGCGATCACGTGCGTCGGCGGCGTGAAGCGCCACTGGCCCGTCTTGCGCAGGTATGCGTACTGATCGTGGAGATCGAGCGCGAGCGACGGCGAATTGCCTTCGCCGGCCTCGAGCGCATCGCGCCGCACGATCGCGAACCCCATCCCCGGCACGCCTTCGAGACATTTGCCGCTTGCCGAGATCAGCGCATCGATGCCGCTGCCCGCCAGCGCGATCGGCAGCGCGCCGAACGAGCTCATCGCGTCGACGATCAGCCGCTTGCCGTGGCGTCGGCACACGGTGGCGATGTCGTCGAGCGGGTTCAGGATGCCGGCGCTCGTCTCCAGATGCACCTGCGCGACGTGCGTGATGCGCGGCTCGCGCGCGAACGCGGCCTCGATCGCGGCCGGATCGACGGCCGCATCCTCGCCGAACGGTAAAGCGATCGCTTCGATTCCGAGCCGGCCCAGGATCTTCAGGATGCGCGCGCAATACGCGCCGTTGTCGGGCACCAGCACGACGCCGTCGCGCGGCACCAGCGTACCGAGCGCGGCTTCGACCGAGAACGTGCCGCTGCCCTGCATCGGTACGCACACGTACTCGTCGCCGCCATGCGCAATGGCGACGAGGTCCGCGCAGACGCTGGCCGTCAGTTGATTGAAAGCGGCATCCCACGAGCCCCAGTCATGTTGCATTGCGTGGCGGGTTGTGGCGGACGTGGTGAGCGGGCCGGGCGTAAGAAGAATCGGATCGGACACGGTTTTTTCCTTGCAAAGGTCGAAAGAAACGCCGGGCGGCATTTCTGAATGACTTGCATGATATTGGCAAAATGTGTCATTTTTTGGAAATTGTGGCATTCGTCACGGGTTTGTCATCGAACGCTGTGATCCTTCGCTTGCCGCGAGAAACCTGACCTCGGCGCGGCGGCGAGGCAGGCCGTTGATCGGCCTGCCCGGAGATAACAGGAGAGCCGGATCGTGCCCCGGCCATTTGGTGTTCCGCCTACGGAGAAGTGAGATGACACTGCAGAATTCCTCGCGCGCCGCTGCCGGCGCGTTCCGCAAGCTTGCACTGGCCGCCACCGTCGCCGGTCTGATGGGCGCCGCGTTGCCCGTGCATGCGGCGAGCGCGGTCGTGCTGTACACGGCGGACGGTCTCGAGAACCTCTATCGCGATGTGCTGCCGGCGTTCGAGAAGAAGGAAGGCGTCAAGGTCAACATCGTGACGGCGGGCAGCGGCGAAGTCGTCAACCGCGCGAACATCGAGAAGAATTCCCCGAAGGCCGACGTGATCGTCACGCTGCCGCCTTTCATTCAGCAAGCCGGCCAGATGGGCCTGCTGCAGGCGTACCAGAGCGTGAACTACAAGAACGTGCCGGCGATCGCGAAGGCGGAAGACGGCACGTGGGCGACGTTCGTGAACAACTATTTCTCGTTCGCGATCAACCCGGACGTCGTGAAGAACCAGCCGAAGACGTTCGCCGACCTGCTGTCGCCGGCCTATGCGGGCAAGGTCGCGTACTCGAACCCGGCCACGGCCGGCGACGGGATGGCCGTGCTGATCCTGACGACGTCGCTGATGGGCGAGGACAAGGCGTTCGACTACCTCGCGAAGCTGTCGCAGAGCGTGAAGTTCCACACGAAGGGCACGGGCTACCTGAACGTGCTGCTGTCGCGTAACGAGATCAGCGTCGCGAACGGCGACCTGCAGATGGACCTCGACGATGCCGAACACGGCGCGCTGTCCGTCAAGCCGATCTTCCTGGCCGCGAAGGACGGCGACCAGCCGACCACGTTCCAGCTCCCGTACGGCATCGGCCTGATCAAGAGCGGCCCGAACCAGGACGCCGGCAAGAAGCTGATCGATTACCTGATGTCGACGGAAGTGCAGTCGAAGGTGCCGGACATGTACGGCATCCCGGGCCGCACGGACGTGCCGCTGGCCGGCAAGAACGGCGAAGCGGTCAAGAAGGCGATCGCGGGCGTGAAGCTGATCCCGGTCGACTGGACCCAGGTGATGGCGAAGAAGCCGGTGTGGATCGAGCGCTGGAAGAAGGACGTGATCGGCAGCTCGGGCAAGCAGCTCGACGTCGTCAAGCCGAAGTGATCGGCGCCCGCCGCCTGTATTCGTGAGCAAGAGGATGAACCCGGTGGAAACCACCCTGACCCATCCCGGCGCATTCGGCGCCGCCGAACCGCGAGCAACGCTGCGGTCCGGCGCGCCGGGCGGCGTGCAGATCGAACACCTGAGCGTGCGCTACGGCGCACGCACGGTGCTGGAAGATCTGTCGCTGTCGATCGGTGCCGGTGAATTTCTGACCGTGCTCGGCAAGAGCGGCTGCGGCAAGACCACGCTGCTGCGCTTCATCGCCGGGTTCGTGAAGGCCGACGGCCTGACCGGCACGCTGACCGTTGCCGGACGCGACCTGACCTACGCGCCGCCGCACAAGCGCAATCTCGGTCTGCTGTTCCAGAATTACGCGCTGTTCCCGCACCTGTCGGTGTTCGAGAACGTCGCCTTCGGGCTGCGCGCGCGCGGCATGGCTTCGTCGGAAGTGACGCGCCGTGTCGCCGATGCGCTGAAGCTCGTGCAGCTCGGCGATGCGGGCCATCACCTGCCCGCGCAGTTGTCGGGCGGAATGCAGCAGCGCGTCGCGCTGGCGCGCGCGCTCGTGATCGAGCCGGACGTGCTGCTGCTCGACGAGCCGCTGTCGGCGCTCGACGCCAACCTGCGCGCGTCGGTGCGCAGCGAACTGAAGGCGCTGCACGAGCGCCTGCCGAACCTGACCGTCGTCTGCGTGACCCACGACCGCGACGACGCGCTCGTGCTGTCCGACCGCGCGCTGCTGATGCGCGACGGCCACATCGCGCAGCTCGGCACGCCGCAGCAGCTGTACGACGCGCCGCGGGACGGCTACGTCGCGCGTTATCTCGGCCCGGCGAACCTGCTGCCGCCGCACGTGATCTTTCCGCTCGGTGATCCGCGCCATGAAGTGCGTGGCAAGGTGGCGTGCGTGCGCCCCGAGCGCCTGACCGTGATGCCGCCCGCCGCGGGCGGGCTGCACGGCACGGTGTCGTCCGTCGAATGGCAGGGCGCGGACCTGTCGATCGCGGTCACGATCGATGCGGCGCCCGACGAGCCCGTGCGCGTCACGATGCAACGCGGCCGCGGCGCGGCTCCCGAGCGCGGTGCGCGCGTTTCCCTGCATTGCGAGGCAGACGATGTCGTCCTTATCGAGCCCTGAAGCCGGCCTGCCGCCGCACGTGCTCGCGTCGGCCGCCGCGCACGCCGCCGCCGCGCGGCGCCGCAAGCGCATGGGCGACCTGCACCTGGCCGCGCTCGCGATCGTCGTGCTGGGCCCGCTCGTCGTCTACCCGCTGGTGCGGCTCGTGCTGCTGAGCGTGTCGGGCGACCACGGGCTGAGTTTCGCCGCGTACCGGACGTTCTTCGGCAACCCCGACACCCGCAACGTGCTGCTGACCACGCTCGGCGTGCTGTTCGCGAGCGCCGGCACCGCGTCGGTGCTCGGTGTGCTGCTGGCCGCACTGCTGTTCTTCAAGCCGTTTCCGGGCGCGTCGCTCGTCACGCGCTTCCTGGAGCTGTACGTCGCGTTTCCGTCGTTCCTCGTCGCGTTCACGCTGATCTTCCTGTACGGCTCGCAGGGCTCGATCAGCATCGCGCTGCAGCACCTGTTTCATCTCGAAAATGCGCCGCTCGATTTCCTGTTCGGCATCGGCGGCGTGATTCTCGCGCAGACCGTATTCTATACGCCGTTCGTCGTGCGGCCGACGCTCGCATCGTTCGCGACGCTCGATTTGCGGCTGATCGAAGCCGCGCGCAGCCTCGGCGCTTCCGGCTGGATGCTCGCGCGCCGCGTCGTGCTGCCGATCGCGTGGCCGGGCATCGCCGCCGGCACCGTGCTGTGCTTCCTGCTGACGCTGAACGAATTCGGGATTCTGCTCGTGCTCGGCAGCGCGCGGCTCGTCACGCTGCCGGTCGCGATCTACAGCAGCGCGACCGTCGACCTCGACCTGCCGACCGCGTCGGCCGGCGCGGTGGTGATGCTCGCGCTGTCGCTGGCGCTGTATGCGGTTTATCGCCGGGTGAACCGGCGCGCGACGGGAGGGAACGATGTCCGCTGAATTCCGTATCGGGCAGGGCGTGCCGCGCCACCAGATCGGCTGGGGCGACACGGTGCTCAAGCATGCATCGCGCGCGGCGCTCGCGCTGGCCGCGTTCGCGTGCTTCTGGCTGTTCGTGTTGCCGGTCATCGTCGTCGCGCTGTCGAGCGTGTCGACGCAGTGGTCGGGCACGATCTTGCCGGCCGGTTACAGCCTGCGCTGGTTCGAGCGGCTCGGGTCGCCGGAATACGACGCGCTGCTGACGAGCCTCGAAATCGGCTTCGGCGTGTCGGCGGTCGGCACGGTCCTCGGACTGTGGCTCGCGCTGGCGCTCGAGGGGCGCGACCGGCGCGGCCTCGGCGCGGTGGTCGATGCCCTCGTGATGGTGCCGAACGGCGTGCCGAGCGTCGTGCTCGGGCTCGCGGTGCTGATCGCGTATCACCAGAAGCCAGTCGATCTGTCGAGCTCGGCGGCGATCGTCGTGCTCGTGCAGCTCGCGCTGATCTTGCCGTTCTGCTATCGCTGCGCGGCCGCGGCGCTGCGTCCGGAGCTGACCGTGCTGCGCGAAGCGGCGGCGAGCCTCGGCGCGCCGCCCGCGATGGTGCTGCGCCGCGTGCTGCTGCCGCAGCTGGTGCCGGCGCTGCGCGCGAGCCTCGCACTCGGCTTCGCGCTGTCGCTCGGCGAGCTCGGTGCGACGCTGACGGTTTATCCGCCCGGCTTCGCGACCGTGCCGATCGTCGTGATCGGCCAGGTGGAGCGGGGGTATTACCTTCCGGCGTCGGCGCTGTCGCTGCTGATGCTGGGCGCGTCGCTCGCGGCGCTGCTGCTGATCGCCGCGCGCGTGCCGCGCGGCAAGCGGGTGGCATCATGAACGCCGCGTTCGCATTGCGCCAACCTGGCGACGCGTCGGCGGCCGGTATCCCGACGGAGCTTGCGGGTCGCTCGGTCGACGTCAACGGCCGGCACTACCGGCTGCCGGTCGAGCCGACCGTCGTCGTCTGCGTCGACGGCTGCGAGTACGACTATCTCGAACGGGCGGTGGAAGCGGGCGTCGCGCCGTTCATCGGCCGGATGATCGCGGAAGGCACGGCCTGGCGCGCCGATTGCGTCGTGCCGACCTTCACCAACCCGAACAACCTGTCGATCGTCTGCGGCGTGCCGCCGTCGGTCCACGGAATCTGCGGCAACTATTTCTGGGACCCGGCCGCCGACGGCGGGCGTGGCGCCGAAGTCATGATGAACGACCCGGCCTACCTGCGGGCCGGCACGTTGCTCGCGGCGGCGTCCGACGCCGGTGCGCGGGTGGCCGTCGTGACGGCGAAGGACAAGCTGCGCCGGCTGCTCGGCTGGCAGATGAACGGCATCTGCTTTTCGGCCGAGAAGGCCGCGCAGGCGAATCTCGCCGAAAACGGGATCGTCGACGTGCTCGACTGGGTCGGCCTGCCGTCGCCGGACGTCTACAGCGCGGCGCTGTCCGAATTCGTGTTCGCGGCCGGCGTGCGGCTTGCGCAGACGCGCCAGGTCGACCTGATGTACCTGTCGACCACCGATTACGTGCAGCACAAGTTCGCGCCGGGCAGTGCCGGTGCGAACGCGTTCTACGCGATGATGGACGGTTATCTCGCGCAGCTCGACGCGCTCGGCTGGGCGATCGGGCTGACGGCCGACCACGGGATGAACGCGAAGCACGATCCTGCGACGGGCCGGCCGAACGTCATCTATCTGCAGGATGCCTTCGACGGGTGGTACGGCGCGCAGGCTGCGCGCGTGATCCTGCCGATCACGGATCCGTACGTCGTGCACCACGGCGCGCTCGGCTCGTTTGCCACTGTCTATCTGGCGCCGGGCGTCGACCGGGCCGAGGCGATGTGGCGCGTCGGCGGCCTCGACGGCGTCGAGCTCGTGCTCGACAACGCGGAAGCCGCGGCACGTTTCGAGCTGCCGGCCGACCGGATCGGCGATCTCGTCGTGATCGGCCGCCGCGACATGACGCTCGGCACGCGCGAGCGCGAACACGATCTGTCGGGCCTCACGGTGCCGCTGCGTTCGCATGGCGGCGTGTCGGAGCAGGAAGTACCGCTGCTGTTCAATCGCCGTATCGAGCCGGTCGATCCTGCGCGTCGCCCGCGCAATTTCGACGTGTTCGATTTCGTGCTGAACCGGGTCGCGACATGATGGCTCACCCCCGACACGATCACCCGGCGTTTCGCGCGGAGGCGCTGCGCTGGTGCGGCACGCGCGCGACGCGCGAACGCACGCTCGACGTCATGGACCCTTACACGGGCACGCGCGTCGGTACGGTGCCGCTCGCGAGCGTCGACGACGTGCGCGCGGCATTCGACTACGCGATGGCGTACCGGCCGACGCTCACGCGTTACGAGCGTTCGGAGATCCTCGAACGCGCGGCTGCGCTGTTGCGCGAGCGTACCGAGGAAGCGTCCGACCTGATCACGCTCGAGTCGGGGTTGTCGAAACAGGACTCCCGCTACGAGATCGGCCGTGTGGCCGACGTGTTGAAGTTCGCGGCGGTCGAGGCGCTGCGCGACGACGCGCAGAGTTTCTCGTGCGACCTGACGCCCCATGGCAAGGCGCGCCGCGTATTTTCGCAGCGGCAACCGCTCGATGGCGTGATCGTCGCGATCACGCCGTTCAATCATCCGATGAACCAGGTGGCGCACAAGATCGCGCCGGCGATCGCGACCAACAACCGCGTGATCGTGAAGCCGTCG
Organism: Burkholderia reimsis; assembly: GCF_003294055.1. Lineage (NCBI taxonomy): Bacteria > Pseudomonadati > Pseudomonadota > Betaproteobacteria > Burkholderiales > Burkholderiaceae > Burkholderia > Burkholderia reimsis. Next base: position 1,948 of record NZ_QMFZ01000009.1, on the reverse strand, counting down.
GAGAAGGTGCCGCTGTCGGCGCTCTATCTGGCCGACCTGCTGGTTGAAGCCGGTCTGCCGGAGCCGATGCTGCAGGTGCTGACCGGCGATCCGCGCGAGATCGCGGACGAGCTCGTCACGCACCCGCATGCGTCGCTGATCACCTTCACGGGCGGCGTGGCGATCGGCAAGGCGATTGCCGCGCGGGCCGGCTACCGCCGCATCGTGCTGGAACTGGGCGGCAACGATCCGTTGATCGTCCTCGACGATGCCGATCTCGAACGCGCGGCGTCGCTGGCGGTGCTCGGGTCGTACCGGAATTCGGGCCAGCGCTGCACGGCCGTCAAGCGGATGCTGGTGCAGCGCTCGATCGCGCCCGCCTTCACCGAATTGCTCGTCGAGAAGACGCGCGCATGGAAGTACGGCGATCCGTTCGATCCCGCGAACGAAATGGGCACGGTGATCGACGAGGACGCGGCGCGGCTGTTCGAGGCGCGGGTCGGGGAGGCGGTCGCGCAAGGCGCGAGGCTGTTGACGGGCAACGTGCGGCGCGGCGCGCTGTATGCGCCGACCGTGCTCGACAACGTCGATCCGTCGATGACGATCGTGCGCGAGGAGACCTTCGGCCCGGTATCGCCGGTGATTGCGTTCGACACGATCGACGACGCGATCCGGATCAGCAACGGGACGGCGTTCGGGCTGTCGTCGGGTGTCTGTACGGACAGCACGGCGGCGGTGGTGCGGTTCGTGAACGAGCTGAACGTCGGCACGGTGAATGTATGGGAAGTGCCCGGATACAGGATCGAGCTGTCGCCGTTCGGCGGGATCAAGGACTCGGGGCTCGGATACAAGGAGGGCGTTCAGGAGGCGATGAAAAGCTTCACGAACCTGAAGACGTTTTCGCTGCCTTGGGAGTGAATGAATGGCATTGACGGTGGAAGATATCCACGGGTTGTATCGCGAGCATGGTCATGTGGCCTATAGCGGTGAACCGGTCACGCAGCTCGAGCATGCATTGCAGAGCGGATTGCTGGCGGAAGAGGCGGGGGCTGATGAAGCGCTGGTTGCGGCGGCGTTCCTGCACGATCTCGGGCATCTGCTGAATCGCCAGGGCGAGACGCCGAGTGCGCGCGGGATCGACGATCTGCACCAGTATTACGTGCTGCCGTTCCTGCGGCCGCTGTTTTCCGACGCGGTGCTGGAGCCGATCCGGCTGCACGTCGACGCAAAGCGCTGCCTGTGCCGCACGGATACCGGCTACTTCGAGAGCCTGTCGCCGGACTCGGTGCGCAGTCTCGCGCTGCAGGGCGGCATCTTCAGTGAGGAGGAGACGGCGGCGTTCCTGCAGCGCCCGTTCGCGGAGGATGCGCTGCGTCTGCGCCGCTGGGACGATACGGCAAAGGAAGAGGGCAAGGTGACGCCTGATCTCGATCACTATATGGAGATCGTCGCGCGCCAGGCGCGCGCAGGGTGACCGGTTGAGTTGCTTCTATATATAAGACCCCGCACGCGACAGCGTGCGGGGTCTTATATTTTTTGAGAAACCCCTTGCGCAGTTCGAAGAGGGTGCTTAGAATCACGCCTCTTTCGCGCTAACGGAAACGCGGCGCGGAAGAGGGAAGCGGAGCTGGTGGTGTGCTGCAGTCTTGGGCGCGCGGTTGGCTTGGAAGTTGAACCCCGCAGTCGCAACGATGTAGTGTAAAAAGTTGTTGACGAGCTGCGAAACACGGTTCATAATCTCGCTTCTCTGCTGCTGAAAACGCAGCGCTGCTGAGAAACACGAAGTTCCTCGCAGATTGCTCTTTAAAAATTAACAGCCGATAAGTGTGGGCGCTTGATGGAAGCAAGCTGATCTTCGGGTCAGATAGCGAAAGTATCAAGAGTCTCACACTAAAGTAAGTCAGGTTTATGAAGCAATTCATATTCCTGTCAGCTTTGAGTGAGCGACCGGTTCTTAACCGAACCGAAA
>NZ_QMFZ01000099.1:0-2151 GCF_003294055.1 Burkholderia reimsis | reverse complement strand
CCAGGAGAGGACTCGAACCTTCACGATGTTGCCACCGCTAGGACCTGAACCTAGTGCGTCTACCAATTCCGCCACCTGGGCACGTTTTGCAGTAGCTGCTTGCTGCAAAGAAGCGAAATTATAGCGCGTCTTTGGTGGCTGTCAACAGGATTTGAGGTCGCGAACGAAAATAATTTGACGGATTTGTTTGGGCATCGAGCGAGGTGCGCAAACATCGCGGCGGGGCGACCGACGTGCATCGTCGAACACTTGTGATGGGCGGGTTTGCGCGGGCTGATCCCTTCCGGATGCCGGAAATGCAGGTGAGCCGACTGGAAGGAGTTTTTTCAGGAAGTGGAGGGTCAGGAGGGAGGGCTGGGTCGCACATGTGTAACCCGAGTCACGCATGCAAGCGCAGCCTTTCGACGCCCCGCTCGGAGCAACCAAGCGCTTTGCTTCCTGGGCTTGAAATGAAAAAAGGCCGGCTAGAAGCCGACCTTTTTAAAAACAGATGGTGCCCAGGAGAGGACTCGAACCTCCACGATGTTGCCACCGCTAGGACCTGAACCTAGTGCGTCTACCAATTCCGCCACCTGGGCACGTTTCGCTTGCTGCGATGCGAAGACCGCTATTTTAGCGTGTCTTCGCAGCGTGTCAACACAATTTCATTCGAAGCGATAAAAATATTGCCCCTCGCGCGACGGATTCTCACGCGCCGACCGGAATCGCGCGTTTCGCGTCGAAATTCCAGCGCTGCGCCTGACTCGTGTCGACTCGGGCCGGCAGCAGTCCCGCCGCGAGGAATGTGTCGGCGATCTTCTGCTGTTCGCCGAAGTTTTGTGCGACCACCGCGCGAACGAGATAACTGCGCCGCGCGTTCGCGCGCGCGATCGTCGCCGCGTCGAGTCCCCAGATCGGCGCGAGCGTATTCGCTGCGTCCTGCGGGTGGTCGCGCAGCCACGTGCCGGCCTGCGACAGCTGGTCGAACAGGATCTGGACGACCTCGGGCCGCGCAGTGGCGAAGCTGGTCGACGCGAGGTAGTAGCGCTGGTATGACGCGAGTCCGTTGCCGTCGGCGAGAATCCGTACGTCGGGATTGCGGTCGACCGATGCGACATAGGGATCCCACGTGATCCATGCGTCCACGCTGCCACGCTCGAACGCCGCGCGGCCGTCCGCGGGCGTCAGGTAGTGGATCGTCGCATCGGCCGGCCCGAGCTTCGCGCGTGCGAGTGCGGCAAGCAACAGGTAATGGCTGCCGGCCGCCTTCGTGACCGCAATGCGCGTGCCCTTGAGATCGGCTAGCGTACGCAGTGTGCTGTCCTGCTTGACGATGATCGCCTGCGCTTTCGGCGAAGGCGCTTCCTGTGCGACGTACACGAAACGCGCACGAGCAGCTTGTGCGAAGACCGGGACCGTATCGGCCACGTCGGCGCTGAAATCGACCGCGCCGATGTTGAGTGCTTCCGTCAGCGGCAATCCGCTCGCGAATTCATGCCACGACACGCGCAAGCCGAGCGGCGCCAGCGCCTGCTCGAGCGCGCCGCGCGTCTTGAGCAACGTGATGAGTGTCGACGACTTCTGGTAGCCGATGCGCAGCACATCGGGTGCGTTCTCGGCGCGCGCTCGGACGCCGGCGGCAGTGAGACCTGCGGCCAGCATCGCGCGCGCGAATGCGCGGCGGTTCATCGGCGTCATGGATCGTGCTCCTTGTCTGGTTCGTTGCATTGAAGCGAGCCGGCTAACGTACCAACAGGGCGAGCGGACGATAACCGATAAATTCTGCTATCGATCCTGCCGGCGGGCATAAGAGCGGGGCGCCGGTGATTGCGGCGCGTCCATGCTTATGCGGTCGAAATGAAAAAGGCCGGCAGAAGCCGACCTTTTCAAAAAACAGATGATGCCCAGGAGAGGACTCGGTCACACATGTGCGACCCCGGCTGCGCTTGCAAGCGCAGCCTTTCGAGTCCTCACGCAAAGCGCGCAGGCGCTTTGCTTCCTGGGCTTGAAATGAAAAAAGGCCGGCTAGAAGCCGACCTTTTCAAAAAAACAGATGGTGCCCAGGAGAGGACTCGAACCTCCACGATGTTGCCACCGCTAGGACCTGAACCTAGTGCGTCTACCAATTCCGCCACCTGGGCACGTTTTGCAGTAGCTGCTTGCTGCAAAGAA
>NZ_QMFZ01000098.1:0-2242 GCF_003294055.1 Burkholderia reimsis | reverse complement strand
GCGGTCGCGCGCCTCTATCCGGGCCGGACCGAAGGCAATCTCGTCGAAGGCTATCGCGTCGCACGCGGCACGTCGTTCACCGCACGGGTGCCCGATGGGGAAAAAACCGCATGCCAGTTCACCAGCGGCCAGGACGTCACACTCTGGCCGCTCACGATCACCCAGGCGCGCCTGACGGGCATTCCGCCCGACATTCCGGCGCTGGACCGTTACGTACCGGCGGGCACGCAGGTGCGCGGCGCGCTGCGGCTCAGGCTTGCCACCATGGGCGACGTGCGTGTGTCCGACCTGAAGGGCCTGGACCGGCTGCCCGTCTATCTCGCTGGCGACGAACAGGTTGCCTCGCACCTCTTCGAACTGCTGCATGTCGCGAGCGTCGCATCCGTGATCGCCGCACCTGGCGAATTCGGGGCATCGGGCCGGCCACCCTCAGCCGTCACCCACAATGCGGTGGAACACGAGGGATTGCGGACCGATCAGAACCTGCTGCCGCTCACCTGGACGAAATTCCACGGGCACAACCTGTTGCACGAGTATTTCGCGTGTCCCGAACGGTTCTGGTTCTTCGCGCTCAACGGTCTCGCCGAAGGTCTGTCCCGCGTGGATGGCAGCGAGGTCGAAATCGTCGTGCTGCTCGATCGCGCGCCGGGCCAGCTCGCGAACCTCGTCGATGCGTCGCGCTTCGCGCTCTTCTGCACACCCGTCATCAATCTCTTCAAGAAGCACACCGACAAGGTCGAAATCTCGCCGCGCGAGACTGAATTCCACCTGGTGCCGGCGAGGCTCGCACCGCTCGACTATGAGGTGTTCTCCATCGGGAAGGTGTATGGACAGGTCGCAATCACGTCGACCGAACTGGAATTCCGCCCGCTCTACCAGACGCTGAACAACGACGAAGGCAATCACGGACGCTACTTCTCGACGCGGCGCGAGCGGCGACTCGTGTCCAACTCGGCGCGCCGCTACGGTACGCGCACGCCCTATGTCGGAAGCGAAGTGTTCCTCTCCCTCGTCGACCAGAACGAAGCGCCATATGGCGAGGCCATCCGCTTCCTGTCGGTCGATGCGCTGCTCACGAACCGGGATCTCGCCACGCTCGTGCCGCGCGATGGCGTGCGCGACCTTGAGACTGCGCAATCCGCGCCGCTCGAGAGCATCGGGCTCATTCGCGCGCCGAGCTCACCCAAAGCGCCGTTTGCTGAGCGCGAGATGGCCTGGCGTCTGATCCGCCAGCTCAACTTCAACTACCTGCCGTTCGAGGATCTCGATCACCGTGAAGGGGGACAGGGCCTGCGCGATCTGTTGCGCCTGTACCTCCCGGACGAGGACACCGGGCACCTGCGGCAGGTCGAGAGCCTCGTCGGCGTACAAACGCGCCCCGTGACGCGCAAGCTTCCAGGTACCGGCCCGATGACGTTCGGTCGCGGCATCGAATGCGCATTGACGGTCGATGAAGCGGGTTTCTCCGGCGTGAGTCCGTATCTGTTGGGCGTCATTCTCGAACACTGGCTGGCGCGGCACGTGTCGATCAACAGTTTTACGCAGACCGAGCTGCACTCGATGCAGCGTGGCCGGATCGCGCGGTGGCCCGTGCGCACCGGTACGCGCGGAGTCCTCTGATGAAGCGTGCCACCCTGCCCGCGCTGATGCGCGACAGCACGCTCTCGCCGGAACTGCTCGAACGCCTGCAGGCCGAGCCGTGGCGATTCGGGTTCCTGTCGCTGCTGCGGCGCATCGGTGCGAACGCCACGATCGATCCCGTCGGCACGGCGCGCCGGCCTCAGGCGGAGCCGTTCCGTCTCGGACAGCAACCGAGTCTCGCCTTCGCGCCTCGTGAAGTTGCCAGCGTTCAGGAAGCCGGGGGACGGCTGCAGGTGCGGCTCTTCGGTCTTGGCATGCTCGGCCCCAACGGACCGCTGCCGATCCACGTCACCGAGATCGCGAAGGATCGCGAGGACAGCCGGCGCGATACGACGACGGTCGACTTCTTCGACATCTTCCATCACCGCTACTTCACGCTGTTCTATCGGGCCTGGGCATCGGGCCAAGCTGCGGCGGGACTCGACCGCAAGGACGACGAGCGGTTTTCGTTTTACGTCGCGAGCCTGGCTGGCCAGGACGTCAACGAAATCCAGCAGCGTCCCCTGCCCTCGCATGCGCGACTCGCAGCCTCGGCGCACCTCGTGCGCGAGTCGCGCAATCCGGACGGACTGCGCGCGACGCTCGAACACTACTTCGGCGT
>NZ_QMFZ01000097.1:0-2872 GCF_003294055.1 Burkholderia reimsis | reverse complement strand
ACGAACAGCGTGAATGCGTTCGACACGCTTGCGAACAGCGAGTGGCCCACCGCGAAGCCAACATGCCGGCCGCTGGTGATGGCAATGTCCTCGTTGCTCGCGAGATGGGCGCTACGCTCGGCGGCCAGACTGATGCCGGCCGGCCCCGCCAGCACGATGTCGCGTTCCGTCAGTTCCGGGAAGTCGCCTTCACCCGTCGACGGATTACCCCTGATCGCATCGTTGCGCGCCTTGATCGCCTTCGCGACCTCGCTCTGATCGGCGTCGTGCTGCTGCGCCTCATGCTGTTGCGCGAGGCCCGACAGACTCTCCTGCAGCTCGCGCGCACGCGTAAGCCGGCCGACCGCCTCCTTCGCATCCTTCGCGTGGCCGGGACCGCCCGGCTGACCGTCGGTCAGGACAAACAGGCCCTTTAACGCACGCACCACACCCCAGTCGTCCGTACGGAGATCGAAACCCTTGCCGCGTGCGTCCGCCCGCCCCTTCTTCTTCAGGATGCGGCGCAGGTTCCCGAGACTGAGCTGCGACGCGCCTGCATCGCTCGCAATCTGCGTCTGGATCTGCCCCTGCGTATCGTCAATGGCGACGTGACCGGACGCCGTGCCCTGGAACTCCCGGCCTCGGATGACTGACACCGCCTGGTTGGCGGGCAGGTCCAGCGCCGGTTCGCGGAATGCATTCACGGGACTGCCCGCAATCACCGGCAGATCCGGATCGCCGTAATAGTGCGTGACAGCCACTTCGTGACCGATGCGCGGCACGAACGTCGCGCCCATGTCATTGCCCTGCCACGGCGAAAGCACCCGCAGCCAGATCCCCGAGTGCTCGTCGAGCTTGCCCTGCCGGTCCCACTCGAACTGCACCTTCACCCGACCGTACCTGTCGGTCCACACTTCCTGTCCGGCTGGCCCCACCACGATTGCTTTCTCGGGACCACTCAATACGGGCTTGCCGACACTGCGCTCAAGCCGGAACGGCTCGTTCGCTGGCAGCAGTTCGAACTGCGCTTCACAGCGGTACGCCTGTCCTGTTCCGGAGCGGTCCGCGACCTCCTCGATGTCGAGCATGCACGACACCACCACGTATTCGCGGTTCGCTGCCTGCTGCGGATAACCCGTCAGCGCGAACGTGCGGCCCACTGTCAGCCCGCGCAGGTTGCCCTTCCCGTTGGCGCGTAGCCCGGCGCAGCGCTTCGCCTCCAGCTGAACGCGCGCGAGATGCCGCGCCTCCTGCTCCGCATCATTGGGTTCGCCCGTGAGACCCTGCGCGCCCGCGAGCGGCTGGCTATGGTCGCCCCAGTCGTAGATCTCGCCATCGGCGCTCGCCGTCCTGCGCGGATGCTCCTCGGTGACGGTCAGGTTCGCACGTGGACGCGTGTAGTCATAGTCCACCACCGTCACCCGCCCGGGTGTCAGCCGGCTCGTTACCGACAGCGTATGGATGTGCTCCTCGTCGATGCGCTTGCCGTCCGGCGGCATATAGCGCAGCGTCTCGTACGCCGCGCCGTGAGGATGGTGACCGCCCATCGTGTCGCACAGCACGAGCCGATGATGACCGGCGTCGTGCTCGAACCACCACCAGATACCCCATTCTTCCCACAGGCGTTGCAGAAACGCCCAGTCGGTCTCGAACGCCTGGCGCTGCACGTCGCGCTTCGGATAGGTACCGCGAAACGCGCCCGCCAGGCGCTTGTCGACCGGATACGGATACTTCGCGAGCACCGCATCCGTGATCTCGACGACGCTCATGTCCTGGAAGATGCGGCAGTCCTGCGTGAGCGTCGCGCGGTAGAGCCACGGTCGCAATTCCAGCTCGTACAGAATCGAATGGCGGTCTTCACCGGCAACGCGCGCCGCAGTGACGAGCCCCGTGATCTCCCGCGTGCCCGCGCCGATGTTGCCGAGCCCGGCGTTGCCCGCGAGGCCGGGGATGAAATGCCCCTTACCCTCAAGCTGGATCGAGACGGTCACTTCGGTGCCGACCACCTTGTCCAGATCCAGATTGGCCGTGATGCTTGGCGAAAACGCATACGCGTCATCGGTGCGCAGCGTGACGAGATAGCGGCAGTCCTCGAGACGGCCGATTGATTCGGTGCCCTGCAGCCGCACCGGCGCAAACACCGGCAGGCCGTCGACGCCATAGGAAGGCAGCGCGGCGCCCGAGATGGACAGCGTGCGCGCCTGGGTGAGTGTCAGCATGATCTGGTCTCCTTGCGGTTCAGGCGCGCATCACGGTCGCGCCGCAACCAGTTCTGTCGCCGAGATAGCCGACGCGCCGGCCGCGATGCGTGCGCGGGCCGCTCGCCAGCAGCGGAAAAACCCCACCGCATTTCGGGCACTTCACCATGTGGCCGTCCAGCGCCACGGCAATGCCAAGGTGCTTCAGCTCTTCGGTCGCTTCGATGACCTCGCCGCCGTGGTCGGTGGTGTCGCCCAGACGCACCATGTCGCGGCCCTGCGCATCCTGCATGTGCAACTCCGTATCGGAAAATGACTGATTGGGTTCAAACGCTCGCCGGTCAGGCGGATCAATGTGTCGCGGGCGGCGGCGGTGCGCTCGCGCGGGGCAACCCGACCGGCGGGCCGCTGTCCGTCAGATTGAACATCGGCATCGAGCTCGGACACCGGAACGTCCTGAGCACGTCGCTCGTCAGCGGATTGGCGACGCTGCCGGCGCTCGCGATGTCGAGCACGGCCTTGCGGCCGTCGAAATCGAACACGACGCGCGTGCGCCCCGGCGTCGCGGTCTCGACAACGTGGCCCTTCTGGAGCAGGCGCATCAGCGCCCATGGGCCGTCCGTCGCGACCGTCGACGTGTCCGGGCGGATGCGCGGACTTGCGGTGATCTCCGTGTGGACGCCACCGCGCGGCCC
>NZ_QMFZ01000096.1:0-2932 GCF_003294055.1 Burkholderia reimsis | reverse complement strand
GAGACAGACTCGTTATAGGGTCAAGCGAACAAGTGCATGTGGTGGATGCCTTGGCGATCACAGGCGATGAAGGACGCGGTAGCCTGCGAAAAGCTACGGGGAGCTGGCAAACAAGCTTTGATCCGTAGATGTCCGAATGGGGAAACCCACTCCTTTTGGAGTATCCATGGCTGAATACATAGGCCATGTGAAGCGAACGCGGTGAACTGAAACATCTAAGTAACCGCAGGAAAAGAAATCAACCGAGATTCCCAAAGTAGTGGCGAGCGAAATGGGATGAGCCTTGCACTCTTTATTTGTATTGTTAGCCGAACGCTCTGGAAAGTGCGGCCATAGCAGGTGATAGCCCTGTAGGCGAAAACAGTATGAAAGAACTAGGTGTGCGACAAGTAGGGCGGGACACGTGAAATCCTGTCTGAAGATGGGGGGACCATCCTCCAAGGCTAAATACTCGTGATCGACCGATAGTGAACCAGTACCGTGAGGGAAAGGCGAAAAGAACCCCGGGAGGGGAGTGAAATAGATCCTGAAACCGCATGCATACAAACAGTCGGAGCCTCGTAAGGGGTGACGGCGTACCTTTTGTATAATGGGTCAGCGACTTACGTTCAGTAGCAAGCTTAACCGTATAGGGCAGGCGTAGCGAAAGCGAGTCCGAATAGGGCGTTCAGTTGCTGGGCGTAGACCCGAAACCAGGTGATCTATCCATGGCCAGGATGAAGGTGCGGTAACACGTACTGGAGGTCCGAACCCACTAACGTTGAAAAGTTAGGGGATGAGCTGTGGATAGGGGTGAAAGGCTAAACAAACCTGGAAATAGCTGGTTCTCTCCGAAAACTATTTAGGTAGTGCCTCGTGTCTCACCTTCGGGGGTAGAGCACTGTCATGGTTGGGGGGTCTATTGCAGATTACCCCGCCATAGCAAACTCCGAATACCGAAGAGTGCAATCACGGGAGACAGACATCGGGTGCTAACGTCCGGTGTCAAGAGGGAAACAACCCAGACCGCCAGCTAAGGTCCCCAAATATAGCTAAGTGGGAAACGAAGTGGGAAGGCTAAAACAGTCAGGAGGTTGGCTTAGAAGCAGCCACCCTTTAAAGAAAGCGTAATAGCTCACTGATCGAGTCGTCCTGCGCGGAAGATGTAACGGGGCTAAGCTATATACCGAAGCTGCGGATGCGTGCTTTGCACGCATGGTAGGAGAGCGTTCCGTAAGCCTGCGAAGGTGCCTTGTAAAGGGTGCTGGAGGTATCGGAAGTGCGAATGCTGACATGAGTAGCGATAAAGGGGGTGAAAGGCCCCCTCGCCGTAAGCCCAAGGTTTCCTACGCAACGTTCATCGGCGTAGGGTGAGTCGGCCCCTAAGGCGAGGCAGAAATGCGTAGCTGATGGGAAGCAGGTCAATATTCCTGCACCATTGTTAGATGCGATGGGGGGACGGATCGCGGAAGGTTGTCCGGGTGTTGGAAGTCCCGGTCGCTGCATTGGAGAAGGCACTTAGGCAAATCCGGGTGCGTAATTCAAGGGTGTGGCGCGAGCTCCTTCGGGAGCGAAGCAATTGGAAGTGGTTCCAAGAAAAGCCTCTAAGCTTCAGTCTAACGATGACCGTACCGCAAACCGACACAGGTGGGCGAGATGAGTATTCTAAGGCGCTTGAGAGAACTCGGGAGAAGGAACTCGGCAAATTGGTACCGTAACTTCGGGATAAGGTACGCCCTTGTAGCTTGACTGGCCTGCGCCAGGAGGGTGAAGGGGTTGCAATAAACTGGTGGCTGCGACTGTTTAATAAAAACACAGCACTCTGCAAACACGAAAGTGGACGTATAGGGTGTGACGCCTGCCCGGTGCCGGAAGATTAAATGATGGGGTGCAAGCTCTTGATTGAAGTCCCGGTAAACGGCGGCCGTAACTATAACGGTCCTAAGGTAGCGAAATTCCTTGTCGGGTAAGTTCCGACCTGCACGAATGGCGTAACGATGGCCACACTGTCTCCTCCCGAGACTCAGCGAAGTTGAAGTGTTTGTGATGATGCAATCTACCCGCGGCTAGACGGAAAGACCCCATGAACCTTTACTGTAGCTTTGCATTGGACTTTGAACCGATCTGTGTAGGATAGGTGGGAGGCTATGAAACCGGAACGCTAGTTTCGGTGGAGCCGTCCTTGAAATACCACCCTGGTTTGTTTGAGGTTCTAACCTTGGCCCGTGATCCGGGTCGGGGACAGTGCATGGTAGGCAGTTTGACTGGGGCGGTCTCCTCCCAAAGCGTAACGGAGGAGTACGAAGGTACGCTAGGTACGGTCGGAAATCGTGCTGATAGTGCAATGGCATAAGCGTGCTTAACTGCGAGACCGACAAGTCGAGCAGGTGCGAAAGCAGGTCATAGTGATCCGGTGGTTCTGTATGGAAGGGCCATCGCTCAACGGATAAAAGGTACTCTGGGGATAACAGGCTGATACCGCCCAAGAGTTCATATCGACGGCGGTGTTTGGCACCTCGATGTCGGCTCATCTCATCCTGGGGCTGTAGCCGGTCCCAAGGGTATGGCTGTTCGCCATTTAAAGAGGTACGTGAGCTGGGTTTAAAACGTCGTGAGACAGTTTGGTCCCTATCTGCCGTGGGCGTTGGATATTTGAAGGGGGCTGCTCCTAGTACGAGAGGACCGGAGTGGACGAACCTCTGGTGTACCGGTTGTCACGCCAGTGGCATCGCCGGGTAGCTATGTTCGGAAGAGATAACCGCTGAAAGCATCTAAGCGGGAAACTCGCCTTAAGATGAGATATCCCTGGGGACTAGATCCCCTTGAAGGGTCGTTCGAGACCAGGACGTTGATAGGTCAGGTGTGTAAGCGCAGTAATGCGTTCAGCTAACTGATACTAATTGCCCGTAAGGCTTGATCCTATAACAAGTCTGCCTTGTAGATCGGCGCCGTG
>NZ_QMFZ01000095.1:0-3534 GCF_003294055.1 Burkholderia reimsis | reverse complement strand
GCGCACGGCCGCGATCTCGTCCGTGACCATGCGCCCCGCGGGAATACCGGTCCAGTCTGACACGATCTCAGCGACAATCGCTTCGTCGACCTCCGGAAAGACCAGTGGTGCATCTCCCTGCAGGTCGGTCAGTGCGCGCTCGAGCTCGCGCAGCTTCGCGACTGACGCTGACAGATCCTCCGGGCTACCGTCGACATTCCCGGTCACCGTTTCCCGCGCCGTCAATAAGGCCTGCGCAGCCGCAACCTGTTCGCGCCAGCGGATCTCGATTGCCGCCTCTTCCGTAGCGAGTACGTCGATACGTTCGCGTACGCCCATCAATGCCTTGTCCGCGTCCAGACCAATTCGGGCTTCCTGCACCAGCAGCGCTTCCTCTGCACGCGCAGCGGCAAGACGCTGACGCACGTCATCCAGCTCGCGCGGCGCGGCATGCTGCGACAGCGCGACACGAGCGCACGCTGTATCGAGCAGGCTGATCGCCTTGTCCGGCAGCTGGCGCGAGGGAATATAGCGATGCGAGAGTGTGACGGCCGCGCGGATCGCTTCGTCACGCACCACGACGCCGTGATGCGACGAGAACGTTTGCACCAGACCGCGCACCATGTCTATCGCGGCGGCCTCGGACGGCTCCGCGACCTGCAGAACCTGGAAGCGGCGCGTGAGCGCCGGGTCCTTCTCGATATGCCGCTTGTACTCAGCCCACGTCGTCGCGCCAATCGTGCGGACCGTGCCGCGCGCGAGCGCCGGCTTCAGCAGGTTGGCGGCATCGCCTGTGCCGGCCTGGCCGCCCGCGCCGATCAACGTGTGGATCTCGTCGATAAAGAGGATCACCGGTACCGGCGACTTCGCGGCCGCTTCGAGCAGTCCTTTCAGGCGCGCCTCGAATTCGCCCTTCATGCTCGCGCCCGCAAGCAGTGCACCCACGTCGAGGCTCAACAGGCGCACGTCGGCGAGCTTCGGCGGGACGTTGCCGGACGCGATCGCGCGCGCCAGCCCTTCGACAACCGCAGTCTTGCCGACACCGGCCTCCCCCGTGAGCAGCGGGTTGTTCTGCCGGCGGCGCAGCAGCACGTCGATCATCGTGCGGATTTCGAGTTCGCGGCCGATCACCGGGTCGATCTCGCCAGCGCGGGCGCGCGCGGTCAGGTCCGCACAGTACTGTTCGAGCGAACCACCCTTCGTGGCATTTGACACGGCGCCAGAGGCGTCGCCGGGCGTGACGGGCGCGAAATCACTACGGTCGTACGGTGCATCGTCCGCCTCGGGCGAGCCGTCGATCCAGGCGGGCAGCACGTCATCGAGGCCGTCGACGGGAATCCTGGCAAATGCCGTGGAAATCGAGAGCAGCACGCGCCGTAACTCGGCATTGGTGACGAGCGCCGCGACGAGCCATGCGCCGCGCACACGGCGGTCACCGTAACTGAGGGTGGCAAGCACCCACGCGCGCTCGATGGCCGATTCAATGTGCCAGGAGAAGTCGCTGATCGAACTCGCGCCAGCCGGCAGAGCCGCCAGCGCGCGGGCGAAGTCGCGTTCGAGTGCTTCGCGGTCAATGCCTGCGTGTCGCACGATCCGATGCACGTCGCCATCCGGTTGCTGAAGCAACTGATGCAGCCAGTGGATGAGTTCGACGTACGGATTGCCCCGCAGCTTGCAGAAGCTGGTCGCCGATTCAATACCGCGGTAAAGCTGAACCCCGAGCTTGCCGAACAGCGTCTGGCGTGAAATCGTCATGCGTACCTTCTTGTTGTTCCCTACAGCCTGTTCCCGGCCCGCCATGGCGGTGAGGAGTCCTATTCAGACGGCAGAACCGCCGCTCCACTGGCGATGCAATTGCGGCATTGGTCCGCTGCCGCGTTTCAAACGGGAGAACGAGAAAAGTCTCCCAAGGCGCGCATTATTCTCATGAATACACGCCGCCGTCAACTTACGCGCCCCGGAAAATCCGCGTCGAATCGTATCTCACGTTACCACGCCCCGACCAATACCCTACCGCGATCATCGGATTCACCATCCACCAAACCATACATTAATCTTACAATCGTCAAGTCATTGATAACATTGAGTAACTCAAATTTAAATGTAAAAACTTTGACACCTTTCCCGCAAGCCACTGATTATCATGAGATTTGATCTTTGTTTATTTTTACATTTGACGTTTCCTGACATTTACTCACCATCAAAATCCCCTATCTCAATTTTCCGATATTCCCCACTCAATCCGGATGGACTCAGTCTGGGATAGACGGGTCCCCGCGACTCGTGTTTAAAATGCGGGCTTCCTGTCACCGGACACCGCTGATGCGCTCCCTCCGCCTGCCCTGGCGCCAACGCCAACCGGATACCGCGCACACCGAACCCGTGCTGCGCGACGGGCACGGGCGACGCACGGCCAGCATCCCCGAATCCGACCTTCCAGCACGCGAAGCGCCGGACCGTTCACCTGGCGATGACGCCGTGTTCGGCCTGATTGGCATCGCAAGCATGGACAGCGCCGAGGCGAACGCACGCACCCGGGTTCCTACTCCAACCGGCGACGCCGACGGCGCCAACGCGCTTGTCGATGCGCTGCATGCACAGTACTGGCGTGCCCTCACCGAGCCCCACGCGTCCCTCACCGGTTCGTGGGCAGCGCAAGTGGACGAGCCGTCAGCACACGCAGCAACACAGGACGCGCCGGACGAATGGCACGCTCAGAACGCTCATCGCGAATCCGCGTCAATTGAAGCCCTGCTGTCGGGCGAACGCACGCTCGAGGACGTGTTCGGCCAACTGGAGGGCGACCCCGCGCTCGAAGAAGCACGCGTTCCGGAAGTACTGCGGCTCTTCGCCCCACCGGAATTCCACGCAGCCGACGCGCGCCGGTCGCCTGCCCTGCCGCCCGCGCTCACCCGGCGTGAACACCACGCGCTGTCCGTCGACAGTCCGCTTGCCGCGCCATCACGCGAGAACGACGCATGAATACCCGAACCGCTGCGGGCGAACCGCACACGCATCGCCCGCAAGACACGCCGCTGGTTGAACAGATCGCGAGAATCGAGTCGCGCATCCGTGCGCAACCCACCACCGCCACACACCGCTGGGCGCTGTTCCAGTTAATGTGCGTCACGGGTGACTGGGCGCGCGCCGTGCAGCAGCTGCAGACGTGGGCGAAGCTCGATGCCGGTCAGTTGCAGACCGCGCAGGTTTTTCGCGATCTGATCCGCGCCGAACGCTGGCGGGCGAAGGTAGTCGACGGACAGGAACGCCCGGGCTTCGTCCACGAGCCCGATTCATGGGTCAGGGAGCTGGTAGGCGCGTTGCGGCTTGCGGCGGATGGACAAGGCGAGGCCGCCGACGAGGCGCGTGAAAACGCGCTGGATGCCGCGCCGCCCGTTGCCGCCCGCACGCCGCACGGTGTCGCAGGCTGGATTGCGGACAGCGACTCGCGTTTCGGTCCTGTATGCGAGTTCATCACGGCGGGACACTATCGCTGGGTGCCGTTCGCCGATCTGGCCGCGTGGCGTGTGTCACCGCCCACGAATCTGATCGATC
>NZ_QMFZ01000094.1:0-3535 GCF_003294055.1 Burkholderia reimsis | reverse complement strand
GCGCACGGCCGCGATCTCGTCCGTGACCATGCGCCCCGCGGGAATACCGGTCCAGTCTGACACGATCTCAGCGACAATCGCTTCGTCGACCTCCGGAAAGACCAGTGGTGCATCTCCCTGCAGGTCGATCAGTGCGCGCTCGAGCCCGCGCAGCTTCGCGACTGACGCTGACAGATCCTCCGGCGTGCCGTCGACATTTCCGGTCACCGTTTCGCGCGCCGTCAATAAGGCCTGCGCAGCCGCAACCTGTTCGCGCCAGCGGATCTCGATTGCCGCCTCTTCCGTAGCGAGTACGTCGATACGTGCGCGCACCCCCATCAATGCCTTGTCTGCGTCCAGACCAATTCGGGCTTCCTGCACGAGCAGCGCTTCCTCCGCACGCGCAGCGGCAAGACGCTGACGCACGTCGTCCAGTTCACGCGGCGCAGCATGCTGCGACAGCGCGACACGAGCGCACGCTGTGTCGAGCAGGCTGACCGCCTTGTCCGGCAACTGACGCGAAGGAATATAGCGATGCGAGAGTGTGACGGCCGCGCGGATCGCTTCGTCACGCACCACGACGCCGTGATGCGACGAGAACGTTTGCACCAGACCGCGCACCATGTCGATCGCAGCTGCCTCGGACGGCTCCGCGACCTGCAGGACCTGAAAGCGGCGCGTGAGCGCCGGGTCTTTCTCGATGTGCCGCTTGTACTCAGACCAGGTGGTTGCGCCAACCGTGCGGATCGTGCCGCGCGCTAGCGCCGGTTTGAGCAGGTTGGCGGCATCGCCCGTGCCGGCCTGGCCACCCGCGCCGATCAACGTGTGGATTTCGTCGACGAAGAGGATGACCGGCACCGGCGACTTCGCGGCGGCTTCGAGCAGCCCTTTCAGGCGCGCCTCGAACTCGCCCTTCATGCTGGCGCCGGCAAGCAGTGCGCCCACGTCGAGGCTCAGCAGGCGCACGTCGGCGAGCTTCGGCGGCACGTTGCCGGACGCGATCGCGCGCGCCAGCCCTTCGACAACCGCAGTCTTGCCGACACCGGCTTCCCCCGTGAGCAGCGGGTTGTTCTGCCGGCGGCGCAGCAGCACGTCGATCATCGTGCGGATTTCAAGTTCGCGGCCGATCACCGGGTCGATCTCGCCAGCGCGAGCGCGCGCGGTCAGGTCCGTACAGTACTGTTCGAGCGAACCACCCTTCGTGGCATTTGACACAGCGCCAGAGGCGTCGCCGGGCGTGGCGGGCGCGAAATCGCTACGGTCGTACGGTGCATCGTCCGCCTCGGGCGAGCCGTCGATCCAGGCGGGCAGCACGTCATCGAGGCCGTCGACGGGAATCCTGGCAAATGCCGGGGAAATCGAGAGCAGCACGCGCCGTAACTCAGCATTGGTGACGAGCGCCGCGACGAGCCATGCCCCGCGCACACGGCGGTCACCGTAACTGAGGGTTGCAAGCACCCACGCGCGCTCGATGGCCGATTCAATGTGCCAGGAGAAGTCGCTGATCGAACTCGCGCCAGCCGGCAGGGCCGCCAGCGCGCGGGCGAAGTCACGTTCGAGTGCTTCGCGGTCAATGCCCGCGTGTCGCACGATCCGATGCACGTCGCCATCCGGTTGCTGAAGCAACTGATGCAGCCAGTGGATGAGCTCAACGTACGGATTGCCCCGCAGCTTGCAGAAGCTGGTCGCCGATTCAATACCGCGGTAAAGCTGAACCCCGAGCTTGCCGAACAGCGTCTGGCGTGAAATCGTCATGCGTACCTTCTTGTTGTTCCCTACAGCCCGTTCCCGGCCCGCCATGGCGGTGAGGAGTCCTATTCAGACGGCAGATCCGCCGCCCCACTGGCGATGCAATTGCGGCATTGGTCCACTGCCGCGTTTCAAACGGGAGAACGAGAAAGGTCTCCCAAGGCGCGCATTATTCTCATGAATACACGTCGCCGTCAACTTACGCACCCCGGAAAATCCGAGTCGAATCGTATCTCACCTTACCACGCCCCGATCAATACCCTACCGCGGCCATCGGATTCACCACCCACCAAACCATACATTAATCTTACAATCGTCAAGTCTTTGATAACATTGAGTAACTCAATTTTAAATGTGAAAAACTTTTACACCTTTCCCGCAAGCAACTGATTATCATGAGATTTGATCTTTGTTTATTTTTAAATTTGACATTTCCTGACATTTATTGACCATCAAAATCCCCTATCTCAATTTTCCGATATTCCACACTCAATCCGGATGGACTCAGTCGGGGATAGACGGGTCCCCGCGACTCGTGTTTAAAATGCGGGCTTCCTGTCACCGGACACCGCCGATGCGCTCCCTCCGCCTGCCCTGGCGCCAACGCCAACCGGATGTCGCGCGCACCGAACCCGTGCTGCGCGACGGGAACGGGCGACGCACGGCCAGCATCCCCGAATCCGACCTTCCGGCACGCGAAGCACCTGACCGTTCACCTGGCGATGACGCCGTGTTCGGCCTGATTGGCATTGGAAGCATGGACAGCGCCGAGGCGAACGCACACACCCGGGTTTCTGCTCCAACCGGCGACGCCGACAGCGCCGATGCGCTTGTCGATGCGCTGCATGCACAGTACTGGCGTGCCCTCACCGATCCCCACGCGTCGCTCACCGATTCGTGGGCACCGCAAGTGGACGAGCCGTCAGCACACGCAGCGACACAGGACGCGCCGGACGAATGGCACGCTCAGGACGCTCATCGCGAATCCGCGTCAATCGAAGCCCTGCTGTCAGGCGAACGCACGCTCGAGGACGTGTTCGGCCGGCTGGAAGGCGACCTCGCGCTCGAAGAGGCGTCCGTTCCGGAAGTGCTGCGGCTCTTCGCCCCACCGGAATTTCACGCGGCCGACGCGCGCCGCGCGCCTGCCCTGCCCCCCGCGCTTACCCGGCGCGAACACCACGCACTGTCGGTCGACAGTCCGCTTACCGCGCCAACACGCGAGAACGACGCATGAATACCCGAACCGCTGCGGGCGAACCGCACACGCATCGCCCGCAAGACACGCCGCTGGTTGAACAGATCGCGAGAATCGAGTCGCGCATTCGTGCGCAACCCACCACCGCCACGCACCGCTGGGCGCTGTTCCAGTTGATGTGCGTCACGGGTGACTGGGCGCGCGCCGTGCAGCAGTTGCAGACATGGGCGAAGCTCGATGCGGGTCAGTTGCAGACCGCGCAGGTTTTTCGCGACCTGATCCGCGCCGAACGCTGGCGGGCGAAGGTAGTCGGCGGACAGGAACGCCCAGGCTTCGTCCACGAGCCCGATTCATGGGTCAGGGAGCTGGTAGGCGCGTTGCGGCTCGCGGCGGATGGGCAAAGCGAGGCCGCCGACGACGCGCGTGAAAGCGCGCTGGATGGGGCGCCACTCGTTGCCGCCCGCACGCCGCGCGGTGTCGCAGGATGGATTGCGGACAGCGACTCGCGTTTCGGTCCTGTATGCGAGTTCATCACGGCGGGACACTATCGCTGGGTGCCGTTCGCCGATCTGGCCGCGTGGCGTGTGTCGCCGCCCACGAATCTGATCGATC
>NZ_QMFZ01000093.1:0-3773 GCF_003294055.1 Burkholderia reimsis | reverse complement strand
CGGTGCACAAGCAGATGGGCTGGGACACGTCGAAGGTGAACGTGAACGGCGGGGCGATCGCGATCGGTCACCCGATCGGCGCGTCGGGCTGCCGGATCCTGGTGACGCTGCTGCATGAAATGCAGAAGCGCGACGCGAAGCGCGGGCTGGCGTCGCTGTGCATCGGCGGCGGGATGGGCGTCGCGCTCGCGGTCGAGCGCGCCTGAGCGGGGCCTGACGATTCGTCCCGCGTGCGGCGCCGGTGAGCGCCGCACGCGGGTGAAGCGGTTTTCGCGCACGACAAGTGGTCAACAACACGCGCGAGGTGCCGGTGCGTGCCGTGCCTGCAACGCGGGCGGTTGCGCATCGAAGCGGTGGGGCGGCAGCATGTGCGATGCCGTCGCCCCGCTTTCATCGATTACTTTTTTGTCGGTAATTTATAGGATGACTAAGCGAATTGCAGTTGTGACTGGTGGAATGGGCGGCCTCGGCGAAGCGGTCAGCATCAGGTTGAACGACGCGGGCCACCGGGTAGTCGTCACGTATTCGCCGAGCAACACCGGCGCGGACCGCTGGCTGACCGAGATGCATGCGGCCGGCCGCGAGTTCCATGCGTATCCGGTGGACGTGGCCGACCACGATTCGTGCCAGCAATGCATCGAGAAGATCGCCCGGGACGTCGGCCCGGTCGACATTCTCGTGAACAACGCGGGCATCACGCGCGACATGACGCTGCGCAAGCTCGACAAGGTCAACTGGGATGCGGTGATCCGCACGAACCTCGATTCCGTGTTCAACATGACGAAGCCGGTCTGCGAAAGCATGGTCGAGCGCGGCTGGGGCCGCATCGTCAACATCTCGTCGGTGAACGGCTCGAAGGGTTCGGTCGGCCAGACCAACTACGCGGCCGCGAAGGCCGGCATGCACGGCTTCACGAAATCGCTCGCGCTCGAGATCGCGCGCAAGGGTGTGACGGTGAACACCGTGTCGCCGGGCTACCTCGCGACGAAGATGGTCACGGCGATCCCGCAGGACATCCTCGACTCGAAGATCCTCCCGCAGATTCCGGCGGGCCGGCTCGGCAAGCCCGAGGAAGTCGCGGCGCTGGTCGCTTACCTGTGCTCGGAGGAGGCCGGCTTCGTGACGGGCTCCAACATCGCGATCAACGGCGGCCAGCACATGCACTGACGCACGGCGGCCCGGACGGCGCGCATGCCCGTGCCGGGCCGTGTTCCGCTGGTTCCAGTGCCGCGGCGGCACAGGTGTGCCGGTGCGGCCCCGCATTCCGGAGAAGGCATGAGCGACACCTGGATGGGACTCGCGATCGGCGGCGCGGCACTGGCCGTCGCGCTGACGATGGCGATCTCGCTCTTCTGGCTCGAACGGCGCCGTGCGCGGCTGCTGCGGAACTTCGATCATCGCGATTGCTGGCTCGTCGCTTACGGCAAGTGTTTCGCGCGCGTGCGGGCCAGGCCGGCACGCCGCATGCGCGGCGCGCGTTGACGGCGGTGGCATGGCGGCAGTCACGCATCACCGTTGACGCGCGGTCACGCGTCGCGCGCATGCCGCAAGGCGGTGCGCGCGACGCCCGTCGTCAATCGCTCTTTCCGCCCGACTCGCCGGAGCCGTTCTTGTGGAAGATCCGCTTCGTCGTGCGCTTGGTGGCATCCCAGCCTTCGCGCGAGACGTGTGCGACGCCGTGCCCGACCGCCTTCGCCGCACTCGCGGTCGCGTGGCCGAAGCTGCGGGCCGCCTCGCCGGTCTTGTGCGCGGCTTCCTTCGAATCGCGCTTGATGTCCTGCTTCACTTCCGACATGTCCGCGTGCGCGATCGGGCTGATCAGCGCCAGAACGAGCGCGGTACCAATGAACTGACGAACTTTCACGACCTGGTTTCCTTCCGTTGAACAAGCCTCTTCAGCGAGGATTCGCGTCGCCGGCGGGCGCCGGGCGAAGCACGCCGGCCGCCGATGCGTCGAGCATCACCGCGGCGCGGCCGGACAGCAGCACGCGCTCGCCGCAGCGCAGCGCGAAGCCGTACAGCACCGAGCGGGCGTCGCCGCTCACGCGTTCCGCTTCGACGACGAGCGGCTGCGTGAAGGTGTCGAGCCGGTCGACGAACGCGTCGACGTTGCGCACGCTCGCCAGATAGCCGACGCGCGGGCGCGCTTCGTGCGCACCGAGCAACGCGCCGTGCACGGCCATCGCCTGCGCCGCGTATTCGATGCCGCAGACGGACGCGAGCCGGCCGTGCGCGCGCAGCGGGTTGTGCGGATGACGGTGGCTCGTCGCGGTGCAGCGGATGCGGGCGGCATCCCACGCATCGACCGTATCGAGCACGCACATCGCGCCGTCGTGCGGAATGTGCGCGGCGATCCACGCGTGGTCGAGCGGCGGCGCGAGCGGGATCGTCGCGGTCATCACGCACGCTCCGCGAACGTATCCGGCATCGCGACATCGACCTGCACGCGTGTATCGGCCAGGTAGTCGAGCACGACGCGTGTCGAACGCCGCGCGGCGAGCGCCTCGAGCAGCGGCAGCACGCGCGCGGCCGGATTGCCGGCACGCAGCGCGTCGAGCCCGGCGTGCGCGAGCGTCGTGGCGGGGGTGTCGGTGAGTTGCACGTCGATGCGGGCGAGCGCGTGTTCGCTTGCTTCCGGCGCGAGCACGAGCGCGACGCCGAACGCATCGTCGATCGGCCGCACCGCGCGCAGCGGTTCCGGATAGTCGGTGTCGTACGCGATCAGCAGCGTCGGCACGCGATCGACGACGACCTGGCACAGGCTCTCGAGCAGCCCGGCGGCAAAGCTGCCGTCGTGCGCGCACAGCACGTTCGACGTCGCCATCGCGCGGGTCGCGATGCTCCAGTAGCCGGCCGGCGCGTTGTGCACGGAGTTGTGGAAGCGCGTCGGCGACAACTGGCGATCGTCGCCGGCGAGGGTTTCGCAGATCGCGTGGCAGTTCTGGCCGTCGCCGCCCGACGCGCTGAACACGGTCGCGAGCGTCGCGGCGTCGCGTGCGCTTGCGGCCACCGCTTCGTGGCCGGCCGCGAGCGCCGTGCGCACGACGGGGCCCGTGCGGCGCCGCTCGGCCGACGGCAGGCCGGCCGGCGGCGGCAGCTCGGTGCGGGCGGGCGCATACGGCGCGCGGCCCGCGAGCACGTCGGCCGCGTGCGGCCAGCCGCTCAATCCCGGGCCGACGAGGCCGATGCTTTCGATGAAGGCGGTCAGTGTCATGGCGGGCCTCAACGGCGTGCGTGGTCGGCGCGGCCGAGGATCAGGCTGCAATTCGTGCCGCCGAAGCCGAACGAATTGGAGAGGACGGCGCGCACGCGCGCATCGCGGCTCGCGAGCACGTAATCGGCGACGAGTGTCGGGTCGGGTTGCGTCGTGTTGACGCCCGCCGGCACGAACTGTCCGCGCAGCGCGAGCGCGGCGACGACCGCCTCGAGCGCGCCCGCCGCGCCGAGCGTATGGCCGGTCGCGCCCTTCGTCGAGCTGCACGGCGTGCCGGCGAACAGCGCGCCGATCGCGCGGCTTTCGGCCGCGTCGTTGCTCGGCGTCGCGGTGCCGTGCAGGTTCACGTAGTCGATGTCGTTCGCGCCGAGGCCGGCGGACGCAAGCGCCTGCTCGATGGCGACGCGCGCGCCGAGCCCGTCCGGATGCGGCGACGACATGTGATGCGCGTCGCTCGATTCGCCGATGCCGAGCAGCAGGATCGCATCGGCGTCGATTCGCTGTGCCTGACGACGCTGTACGGCTTCAATTCGCTCGAACTGCTGTCGCGCCGGACGAG
>NZ_QMFZ01000092.1:0-4333 GCF_003294055.1 Burkholderia reimsis | reverse complement strand
CGGGGCGGCCGGGGCTACTGGGTAAGGGGGCTGGCGCTGGGCCTGCTCGGGCGCGATGGGCGAAAGGTTTATTTAAAATGTTTTGCTTTGTTTTTGAATGTTATTGAAGCGCGGGAATTTGTCTGAAATGTTTAGTTGGTCAATGGGCGTTTTGTTTGTTTGGTATTTGAAAGAATAATGTATTTCGGTGCGTTGAGTCCTGACACTTGTTGACCATCTTTCAGTGTCGACTATGGGAGTATCGCGGCGAAACGCACTAAGTGAGACCAAATTATGCGCCGCGTCATGCGCGAGATTGAGAAACGCCTCGTTCAACGAGATGCGGCCAAACAAGCGATCGCTCTCGAGGGAAGCTCGCCGAAACGCGAAGGACATGCGCTGTGGATCAAGGCAACCGCCTGGGTGATGGCGGTTGTGATGTATTTCAGTCCGGCAGTGTTCCTCGCGGATCAAACAGCACACGCGGCGCCGATCGTCGATCCGCGTGCACCGATTGCGTTTCAACCGTCGGCTACCCAAACCAGCACGGGCATTCCCGCCATCAATATTCCAGCGGCGAACTCGAACGGAATCAGCGTCGGACAGTATCAATCGTTCGGAGTTGGACCCGAGGGCTTGGTGCTCAATAACAGCACCATTCCGGGGACTCCATTGCTGGGCGGCACGCTGGGCGCCAACCCGAACCTGAATGGCCGGCCTGCGACGACCATCATCAACCAGGTCACGTCCAACAACATCGCGACGCTGAATGGGCCGCTCGAGGTTTTTGGCTCACCGGCGTCTGTCATCGTGGCGGCGCCAGGGGGCATATCCGTAAACGGGATGGCGCTCACGAACATCCCCGGCCTGACGCTTACGACCGGCACTCCGCAGTTCCTGACCGGTCTCGGAGGCGCATCAACTGATTTTGCGCATGCGGGTGCGGTGGCCTTCGATGTACGCTCGGGCAACATTTCGATCAACGGCCCTGCGGGTGTGAATGGTCCGGGGGCTGGCATCGAAGGGACTGTCGGCAATATTGACTTGATCGGACAAAGCGTCAGTATCGACGCACCGTTGCGCGCGGATCAGCGTGTGAATGTCGTCACCGGCAACCAGACCGTCACGCCGACTGCGCTGGGTGCGAGCGGCAATACGTACGCAACCTCGTCGAACGGCACGACGAATACGGCGGCGGCTGTCGGCAAGACGATCGCCGTGGATGCCAACCAGTACGGCTCGGTCACGAGCGGCACCGTCTATATCGTGTCCACAGCGGCGGGCATGGGGGTGAACACGCAAGGCGCGCTGTCGGCGACGGCAGGCAATGTGGTCGTCAATTCGAATGGCGACGTCGCTGTGGGGCAGACGTTTGCCAGTCAAGATGTCAATCTGACGAGCGCCGGCAGTACGACCATCAGCGGTACAGGGCTGGCAAACCAGAACTACACGGTCAATGCGAACGGCGACATCAACGCGCCGGGTTCTGTGTCGGCCGGTCAGAACGTCACGATGACGGCGGGTGGCAATCTGAATGCCGCGTCGGTCGCGGCCAATGGTACGGGCAGTCTGACGGCGGGGCAGTCGATGACAGTCGGTTCGCTGTCCGCGCACGATATCGCATTGCAAGCGACCAACGGCGACTTGACGGTGGGTGGCCTGAGCGCACCCGGCATGGTGGAGGCCAAGGCTGGACGCGATCTAACCGCCAACGGTGCGGTGCAGGGTGGTAGCACCGTGGCGCTCGCGGGCGGACGGAACGCGGCCGTGAATGGCGCGGTAACGGCAGTCGGCGATACAACTCTGACGGCGGCGACAGGCACGGCAGCCGTCAACGGCAATCTGCAATCGAACGGGGCGGCGACCATCACGGCCGGCCAGGATGCAACCATCGGCGGCACGACGCAGGCGCATGGTCCAGTGTCGATTACGGCGCAAGCGGGATCGATCACCGGCCAAGGCAAAGTCACTTCGTCGCAAGGCACCATCAATCTGAACGCCGGGCAGGCGATCGGCCTGAACGGTGCGGTACAAAGCGGCACGACGATTACGGCAAAGGCCGGAACGGATGCCCGCTTTGGTGGGACGGTAACCGCACCGGGCACGGTGACGATTCAGGCCGGTCAAAACGTTACCTTGGGCGGTGACGTCAAGAGCGGCGGCAACCTGAGCGTGACGTCGGGTGGCAGCACACAGGTGAACGGCACTGCCTCGTCGATCGGCGACATGACGCTGGCGGCGAATGGCGGCACGCTGAGCATCACAGGCAATGTCGTATCACTCGGCGCTTTGAACGCAACGGGCCAGCAGGGCGTGAGTCTGGGCGGTGCGGTTTACAGCGGCGGCAACGCGTCGATTGGATCGAGCGCCAGCAGCGTCGCCGTTGTGGGTGCAGTATCGGCGCCGGGCGCGTTGAGCATCAACACCGCACAAGATGCGACTGTCGCTGGCACCGTGCAGACCGGCCAGAGCGCGACGATCTCGGCTGGGCGCGATGCGAACCTGGCCGGTGGCTTGTCTGTGAATGGCACCGGCAATGCGAGCGTGACGGCGGGCCGCGACATCAATGGCACGGGCGTGATCAGTGTCGCAAACGATACGACGCTCAACGCGGGCAACAACGTCGAGATCAGCGGACCCATCCAGACAGGCAATAACCTGTCGGCGACGGCGGGCAACAATCTGAGCGTCGGCGCGACAACGGCAGTCGGCACGAGCACGCTGACGGCGACGAACGGTAGCGCAACGCTGACCGGCGACGCCCTTTCCGGTGGAGCTACGGCGATCACGGCTGGTACGGACGTGAACGCGCAAGGCAGCGTCAAGAGCCTGGGCGATCTGAACGTCAATGCGAAGAGCGGCAACCTGACCGCGAGGGGGGCGGTATCGGTAGCCGGCGACGCGACCCTGAACGCAGGCCAGAACCTGACGCTGAACGACCAGACGACCGTCTCGAAGGACGCGACGCTGACCGCGGCGAACATCACGACGCAGGGTGTGGCGGTCGGTGGAAACCTGACGGCCACGGCCACGAACAATCTCGATACGTCGGCGGGTCAGCTCAACCAATCCTTCAGCGCAACTGCTCCGGCCCTGTCGGTGAACGGCAACGCTACGCTGAGTGGTGCGAACGTGATGACCGCGAATGCCGTGGTCGGCGGAGCGACGCAAATCACCGGCACGCAGAGCGTCACGACGGGTGGCACGGCCGCGTTCAAGGGTGATGCGACGATCACAGGCGGTACGGTCAATAACGTCGGTACGCAAATGGCGGCCGGCAATCTGAATGTATCCGGCACGAACGTCACGAACTCGGGCGCACTGTCCTCACTGCAGACGGCGACTGTCAATGCGACGGACCTGAACAACGCTGGGTCGATCTACGGGCCTACTACGAATCTCAACGTATCGGGCTCGACGACGAACTCCGGTAGTTTGCTTGCAACGAACGCGCTGACTCTGACGACGGGTAGCCTGAACAACGCCGGAACGATCTTTGCCGGCGACCTCAAGAACCGGACGGCGGCGACCGGGGACACGACTGTCACGGTGACCGGCGGCAACGGCTCGTTCGACAATACGAAGGGCCAGATTCTCGCGCAGAACATCGCGACGCTGAATTTGCCGCACCAGACGCTTGATCCGTCGGCCGGAACGTTGGGGACAATCGACGGTACCCACGGCGTGAATCTGTCCGCGCTTGCGGTGAACAATTCGGGCACGTGGACGCTACCCGCAAGAGCCGTCACAGTCACGACGGCGCAAGGCTTCAACAACGCCGGCACCATCAACCAGGGTACCGGGTCGCTGGCGCTGAACAGCGCGGTCGGCAACACCGGCACGATCAACGGTAACGATCTGACGATCAATGGCTCGCTGGCGAACCAGGCGAGCGGCACAGTTGCGGCCAACGAACTGACGCTCAACGGATCGGGAACGAATGACGGTCTGGTACAGGCGAACAATACGCTGACGATTTCGGGTTCGAGCTACGACAACTCCGGTGGTACGACGCGAGTTGGTACGAACAACGGCCCGGCCGGTAGCGGCAACGCGACGATCAATCTGTCGGGGGATCTCGGCAATGCCGGCGGCACGCTGACCGCCACCAACGATCTCTCGATCGCGGCGAACAACGTCAACAACTCGGCGGCGGCCAACATCTCGACGACCACGAGTACATCGACCGTCGTCAACTCGCCGTTGCTGATGTCGACCGTCATTGGAACGGAGGCGTTCTGGTATATCGACGCCGGGCAAAGTGGTTCGCTCACTCCTTACGTTTATACGCTGACGTCAACGCTGGGCGGATTGTTGTCGCCCGCCGGTAATTCGACGATGGTGCCGGACCCGC
>NZ_QMFZ01000091.1:0-4933 GCF_003294055.1 Burkholderia reimsis | reverse complement strand
CCCCCGAGACGCCCCGCGCGCCGCCAACGTCATCGCCCGCCTCCGACTACTTCTCTTACGCGCCCCAGCAGCAGACGCCGGAACCTTCTTCGTCCGGCGATTTGCTCGCATGCCCTCATTGTGGGTCTCGGCATATCGACACGCTCAATGTCGGTCGCAGGGCTGGTAGCGCGATCGGTAGCGTAGCCGGTGCGACCAGCGGTTTCGCCGTGGCATTGTCCGGTGCCGAAGCTGGCGCAGCAGTTGGCGCGATCGGCGGACCGGTTGGCGTTGTGTTCGGCGGACTGGCGGGTGCTGTCGTGGCCGGCCTGCTCGGCAGCGCAGCCGGTTCTGTCGCCGGCTCCGCTGTCGGCGGCGTACTGGACGACAACGTGCTCGACAACTATCGGTGCCAGTCGTGCGGGCACTGCTTCGGCTCCACGCTTCGTTGAACGGCACCGTGCCATCTCTTCCGCTCAGCGCTGCTCAACCGTCGACGAGCCGGATGACCGCCAAGCGCCGACGTGCCGTTCGCCCGGTCGCGTCCCGGCACGCTCGTCCATTCTCAGGAAACCAACCATGCCCTCTCCCCTCGATTACCTCGCCGCCTTTGCACTCGCATTCGTGGGCGGCGCACTCGTGGCCGCGTGCCACTGCAAATACGTCGGCAAGATCCGCAAGGAGGTCCCGGCCCATGCATGATCATTTCCCGTTCGACGACGAGGAATTCGGGCCCGCACGTGCGTCACGATCGGACGCGACTGAATCCGCGCACTACCGGCCGGGTACAGGACCGATCTATCCGTGCCCGACGTGCCAGTCACCCCGTACGGAACCCCGCCATGTCGCCCGTCGAATCGGCAGCACCGTCGGAGCGGCGGCTGGTGCGACCGGCGCTGTCGCCATTGCGCTGTCCGGCGCCGAAGCTGGAGCGACAGCTGGACTGATTGCCGGGCCCGTCGGCTCAGCATGTGGCGGCATTGCCGGCGCAATCCTCGCCGGACTGATCGCAGGCGCGGCCGGCTGTGCGACTGGCGCCGCATTCGGCGAAGCCGTCGACCAAAAGATCCTCGACAACTGGCGATGCCTCGCGTGCGGACGCACCTTCAGTATCCAGCACCGCTAATCCGTCGTTCGCCTCATTCCCCTCATCGATTTTGTTCCGCTCGGCCTCGGCCGGGCTTTATGCACTGTGATTTTTGAATAGGAGTTTCTCATGCATCTCGTCCAAACGATGGCCTACGTTGGCACCGAACCCTGGCACGGTCTGGGCAACAAGCTGGCACCGAAACAACCGCTCGAAGTATGGGCGCGAGCCGCCGGGATGGAGTGGCAGATCGAAGAAGCCGAAGTGCGCTTCGTGGCCGCCGGCAATCGCAGCCTCGGCTCGATCCACGCATTTCCTGAACAGAAGGTGCTGTACCGCTCGGACACCAAAGCGCCGTTAAGCGTCGTGTCGTCGCGTTATCAGGTCGTGCAGCCGTCCGAGATTCTGGAGTTCTACCGCGATCTGACAGAGGTCGGGGGGTTCCAGCTCGAGACGGCCGGCGTGCTGAAGGAAGGCCGCAAGCTGTGGGCGCTTGCACGCACCGGGCAGTCCGGCACGCTCAAGGGCAAGGATCAGGTCAATGGCTACCTCCTGCTGGCAACGGCCTGCGACGGCACGCTCGCCACGACAGCGCAATTCACATCGGTACGCGTCGTCTGCAACAATACCTTGCAAATCGCGTTGGGCAACAGCGCCGGCGCGATCAAGGTCTCGCATCGATCGCAGTTTGATGCCGCCGCCGTGAAACGGCAGCTCGGCATCGCCGTCTCGACGTGGGATGCGTTCATGGTCCGCACCAAAGCGCTATCCGAACGCAAGGTGACGGACTCGGCAGCCGAATCGTTCCTGCGGCGTGTGCTGACCTACTCGACCGCCAACCTTCCGGATCGCGAATCAGTTGCCGTCAACGAGCGCGCGATCAAGGCGGTCGGCCAGCTCTATGCCGGACGCGGGAAGGGTTCGGATCTGGCTTCAGCGTCGGGCACCGCGTGGGGATTGCTGAACGCCGTCACGGAATACGTCGATCACCATCGCCGTGCCCGTAGCGATGACCATCGCCTCGATGCAGCCTGGTTCGGTGCTGGCGCAACACTCAAAGAGCGCGCCTGGGACGAGGCCATGAAGCTTGTCGCATGAAGAAGCCCACACCGGCTCTGGCTGTCGACATGCGTATTCAGATCCCGCGCGGCGCCGGCTTACGGTTCGGCGGTCGTTACGCGACGATCCTGCAAATCAAGCCGCAAGGCACGACTGTCCACCTTGGAAACGGCAAGCTCGTGACCTTCGCAGGCGACGCGTTGCAAGACGCATTCCGACGTACCCGCTCAGCGTAGCACCTTCCTCCCCTTTGGCCCGGTCAGATTCGTTCTGCCGGGCCTTCTTATTTGCGAGGTTCCATGAACACCCCTCACCCCGAACCACCGCGCGTTCGCAAGCCCGCGTTGAAGCTCGTCAAGACGCAGGACCTGAGTCGCGACGATTGGCTTGCCGTTCGTCGTACGGGCATCGGTGGCTCCGACGCCGCCGCCGCTGTCGGGCTCAATCCGTACATGAGCACGCTGGAACTGTGGCTCGACAAAACCGGGCGCGCAGAAGGTCTCCCCCGCCCCGATCCCGCCGATACGACTTCCCCGACGTATTGGGGAACGCTATTGGAGCCGATCGTTGCTGCCGTCTATACGCAGCAGACCGGCAACAAGGTCCGCAAGGTCAACGCGGTACTGCGTCATCCGTCGATCCCGTGGATGCTCGCCAACATCGACCGTGAAGTCGTTGGTGTGCCCGACGTCCAGATATTGGAATGCAAGACGGCGGGCGAGTTCGGCGCGCGGCTCTGGCGTGAAGGCGTGCCGGAGTACGTGCAGATTCAGGTTCAGCACCAGTTGGCCGTCACGGGCAAGTCTGCCGCACACGTCGCCGTGCTGCTGTGCGGACAGGCGCTGGAAGTTCATCGGATCGATCGGGACGATGCGTTGATCGGTCGGCTCATCGAACTCGAAGCGCGCTTCTGGCGATTCGTGGAGACCAACACGCCACCACCCGCCGATGGATCGGAATCGGCCGATCGTGCGCTACGTCATCTGTACCCCGGCAACGGCGAAACGATCGACTTCAGCGACGACCACCGCCTTTCGTCCGTGTTTGCCGATCTGGTCGCCGTGCGGGCCGAGATCGAAACGCGCCAACAACTCGAAGCGCAGTTCAAGCAGATGATCCAGGAGGCCATGGGTGACGCAATCCGGGCCGTATTCGAGACCGGCTCCGTGTCGTTCAAGCGTAGCAAGGATTCGTCCGGGGTCGACCTGGCTCGACTGTTGGCCGATCACCCCGAGTTCGAAACGCAGTACGCCACCTCGAAGCCGGGTTCCCGGCGCTTTCTCATTTCTACCTGATTTCGTTCCCCATGACCAACCTCGAATGTCTCACGGAGATCATGACGTTCTCCCGATACGGCGCGCTCGCACAAGCATTCGTGATGGATGCGCTGAGCAAGCACGCCGAGCGCGTTGCCACCGTGCCTCCCGAAAAATTGCAAGAGCAATTCGGCATTCACCCGCTCGTCAGCGTCCACGCGTGGCAGGGCGTCGCCCGCGAGATCCATACCAAGCTCGAAGCGCACTTTTCCCGGTAGCCGCCACAACGCTCGCAGTTCTCTTCTCCCCATTTCTATTTTGAGGACCACCATGCTGAAAGGACTCGCCATCACGCCGCCGGTCATAGGCCGCATTACTATCGGAAGAATTGTCGAGAAGAACGGCAAACGCCTCCCCGAGAAAGACGACCAGTTCACGCTCACCACGCAAATCCAGCAGCGCGGCGAATGGATGCTGCACCCACTGAACGAAGCGCTGCGCAAGGCAACGGCTGGCAAGCTGCGCGCGATTCCGGTCCGCGTGCTGTTCAATGACCCGGACCTGAACCTCCGGTCGGAATATTCGTTGTTCGACCGCGACACCGGACGGCCCGTGTGTGTCGGCAATGGCGAAACATGTCGTCGTGTAACGGACGCCGGCATCGAGGCCCTGCCCTGCCCCTCGCCGGATGGCTGCATGTTCGGCCGCCAAGGCAATTGCAAGCCCTACGGGCGATTGAACGTGATCGTCGGTGACGATGACGAGATCGGTTCATTCATCCTGCGCACCACGTCCTATAACAGTATCCGTACGCTCGCCGCACGGCTACATTACTTCCGAGCGGTGTCCGGAAACCTGTTGGCCTGCCTGCCTCTGGAACTCAAACTACGCGGCAAGTCGACCACGCAGAGTTACCGATCGGCCATCTACTACGTCGACCTGGGTGTACGTTCAGGGAGCAAGCTCGAACAAGCGTTGATCGAGGCAAAGGAACTGGACACGCGCCGCCGTGCGGCCGGATTCGATCAAGCTGCGCTCGACGCAGCAGCGCGGCGCGGCTTCGCCAACGGTGCATTTGAGGATAGTCCCGATGAACAAGCGGCCGTCGCGGAAGAGTTCTATCCCGAGCCGACGCCGAATCGTCAGCGTGCTGGCGATGGGGATGCCGACGAGACAGCCGGTACGCCTGCGTCAACACTGCGAGACAAGCTCGAACGCAAGGCCGTGCTGCTCGGCGGCAAAGCGGCATGAGTTCGCGTCGCTTGGCGCTCGCCCTGGCGACCGGCGCGACCTCCACTGCGCTCTGCCTGTCGGTGCTCGCCGGCTGGCAGCGCGGCGGATCGCTCCCCGAGCGGCTCGTCTGGGTCGCGATTGGCCTGGTGCTTGTCGCGAGCGCGCACCTGTTACCTGCACTGCTCCGGGATTCACCGATCGTCGTGCGTTGTATAGGTAGCGTGTTATGGGGCGCGTGTCTGGCGACGGCTTGCTTCGGTCACGCGCAGTTCTTCGTGATGGCGCAGCAGCATGCCGGGGAGCAACGCGCGGCGGCGGT
>NZ_QMFZ01000090.1:0-6170 GCF_003294055.1 Burkholderia reimsis | reverse complement strand
GGCGTCGGCGGCGGGGTTCAAGCGGGTGTCTCCGTGGGGCGGTCGCCGTGGGCGGCGATCCGGTATCGCTGGAATTATAAGCACGCTTATTATAGATCCGCTTATCGCCGGGCCGCGAGCGATGGGCGGCTGTCGGCTTGACCCTATAATCCCCGCATGGACAAGACCTACGAGAACCGGATCGGCTACCTGATTTCCGACGTGGCCCGCCTGAACGGGCGCCTGTTCGACCGGCGCGCGAAGCGCATCGGGCTGACGCGCGCGCAAAGCCGCGTGATCGCATACCTGACGTGGAAGGGCGAGATGAATCAGGCGCGGCTCGCCGAATGGCTCGAGATCGCGCCGATCTCGCTGACCCGGTTGCTCGACCGGATGGAAAGTTATGGCTGGATCGAGCGCGTCGCGAACGACGACGATCGCCGTGCATTCGTGATCCGGCTGACCGACAAGTCGCGCGAGATCTTTCCGCAGATGCTCGAAGTGGGTGACACCGTCGTCGACGACGGTTTGCGCGGCTTCACGCCCGACGAGCGAGATACGCTGGTGCGGCTGCTCGGGCGCGTGCGCCACAACCTGATCGACTGCGGCGGGGAGTGATGGGTGGCGTCATCCGGGCCGGCCGGATGCGCGGGTTGACCGCAACGGGAAGACCGGGTGGCCGTGCGCAGGCGTGCCACTTGGCCCGTATGACGGCATGGGCGTGGACATTGCCTCGCCGTTGCGCCCGTACGGCGGCCCGACGCGGCCATCGCTCGGCTCGCGCGGGACAAAGCGCCCGGCAAACTTCGACGAAGCGCTTGTGCGGGCGTCGACGTCGGCTCCGTGGAGCCGACGCTACTCGTCACGGCTTCGGCAAGACGGTGTGCTCAATGGGGCAGTGCTGCCAGCGTGAACGCCGCCAGGTAAAGTCCCACGCCGTACGACAGATGCGCGATGACACTGCGCCGGCGCGCGACGCCCGGGTGCGGCGTGCGTGACGCCGCGATGCCGAGGCCGAACGCGGGCTGCATCACGAAGAACGGCGCGACCACGCTGGCGAGGCCGGCGACGAGCGCGGGGAGCGGTGTCGGAGTGCCGATCCATGCGGTGCCCGCGATCGCGACGGGCAGCGCCGCGAACGCGATGCCGATCGCGTAATGCGCGATCCAGCCGAGCGAGCGTTCACCCGGCACGGGCGGCGCGGCGGCGATCGACGCGTGCCGGAACCGGCCTTGCGTCATGTGACCGATCCAGCGGCCGACCAGCGCATGGTCGAGCGACGGAATGCCGAATGCACGCCGGCGAAACAGCGCCCACAGATCCATCACGAGCGTGGCGCCCGTGCCGATCTGCAACAGGTTGAGCACGACGTCGGGCAGGCTCATCGCGGACCACCGGCGCGGAGGGTGACGGCCGCGCGGCGCAGCGGGATACAGCGTGGTTTCGGCGGTTTCATGGCAGTCAGGGCTTGTCTTTGTGGAGTCGAGCGCCTATCTTGCAACTTCAAGTTCACTTGAGGTCAAGCATGAGTCGGCTGGACATTGCGGATGTGGCGCGGCGCTCGGGATTGCCCGCGTCGACGCTGCGCTACTACGAGGAAAAGGGGCTGATCGTCCCGATCGGCCGCCACGGGCTGCGGCGGCAATACGACGAGTCGGTGCTGGAGCGGCTGGCACTGATCGCGCTTGGCCGCGAGGCCGGTTTTTCGCTCGACGACATCCTCGCGATGGTGGACACGGACGGCCTGCCTGCGATCGATCGCGCGAAGCTCGACAGCAAGGCCGACGAACTCGACCGCACGATCCGCCGTCTCGGCGCCGTGCGCGATGCGCTGCGGCACGCGGCCGTGTGCCCGGCGGCGAACCATCTCGAATGCCCGTCGTTCCAGAAGCTGCTGCGCATTGCCGCGCATCGCAATCCGGCGCGTCGCGCGAAGGCGGAAGGCGCATAGGTATAGCAGGCCCGCGCGATGTGCGGGTGTCATCAGCAGTCCGGCGGCAGGGCGGCGGCGCCGCCATTCCCGGCCGGAATTCGAAAACGAAAGCAGGAACAACGGGGTTGACGCGTGTCGTTATTGCTTGCGCCATTGCTGGTGCTTTATGTGCTTCCGGCCGCATATGCGGCATCGAAGGTCGGGCCGCACTACGGATTTCTCGCGAGGTGCGCGACGATGGCGGCCGTGCTGGCGGCGCAGACTGCCCTGCTGACGTGGGGAACTGCCTGGGTGAAGCGACGGCGCGGGGGCAGCGCGCAGCCCGAGACGGCCGCGCAGGCCGTACCGGCCGACAGTCCGGACGACGAACCGGCTGACGACGCCGAAGACGCCGGCGATGCCGGCGACGCGCCCGACGTACCGCTTCGATACGGCGAGCATGCACGATTCAAGCAAGTGGTTCCGATGGCTGGCAACGCACGGCCCGACGTCGCGCGCTATTTCTACGACAACGCGAAGCGGACGATCGAATCGTATGTGGACGTCGAGACGGGGCACGGCGATTCGGGCGCGTCGATGGTGTCGATGGCCGAACTTGCCGTCGAGGATGGAGCGTCGGCCGCGCCACCTGACCAAACGCTGACCGTGTTCGTGTCGAACGACGGCGCATGGTCGGGGTTCCGCGTGGGCGACGACAGCTTCCGCTTCCGTCACGGCGCGATCACGAGATTGCGGCTCACGCGGGTGATACCGATACGCTGGAAGGGCGGCTACACGGTGACGTTGTGGTTCGACGTGCCGAACCGGAAAAGCGGCGCCGATTACGTGTCGTATTCGACCTGGTTCGATCTCGAGGTGGAATATTCCGGTCGCCGCACACGCGCGCTCACACATGCCTGTCGCGAGATCGCGTCCGTGCTCGGCGTGGCGTTCGACGTCGACGAAACCTCCGACGACTGACTGACTCAGCCCGCGTAGTACACGCGGCATTCCTGCTCGCGCCCGCGCACGATGCGCTTGCCGACGAGCGAGCCGACCGTTTCGGTGAAGACGGTGCGCTGGTGTTCGCGCTGCCCGGCGTCGTAGAAATAGAGCGAGACCCAGTCGGTCGGGCGGGAGGCCTCCGGCGTGCGCATCGCGGCAAGCAGGCACAGCGCCGTGAAATGCCAGCCTCCCTTGGTCATGTGCATCACGGGCGACGGCACGTAACCGTCCACGTTCAGGCGCCGGTGCGCGAGCGTCGGCAACACGCCGGCGGCGGCCTTGTTGCGGTACAGGCGGTCGATGTAGAGCAGCAGTTCGACAGGAGGCTCGGTGCCGGGGCCGGCGTCCTGCACGTGGCCCTGCCAGCGCCGGCGGCGGCTCAGCACGTCGTCGAGCGCGGTGCGGATGCCGGCTGCGCGCCGCGGGCCGACGCCCGAGATCGTTTCGAGCTGGCCGTTGCGGGCCGCGCGTTCGAGCTCCTCGAGCGTATCGATGTGAAGCAGGTCGTGAATGCGTAACGCGAGCGCGTGGCCGATACCCGGTACCGCTTCGAATGCGGAGGTGCGTACGGCGTCGCCGCACAGCCGGTCGAGCTGCCGCCAGCGCCCGGTCACCAGCAGTTCGGCAATCGCCTGGGCGACCCCCGTGCCGATCTCGGGCAACGTACCGAGCGCATCGACGCCGCCGGACTCGAACAGCGTGCGGATGTCGAGGTCGAGCGCTTCGACCGTCCTGGCCGACGCGCGGTACGCGGCGACCCGGTAAGGATTCGCGCCCTGGTCAGCCAGCCGTTGCGCTGCCTCGCGCAGGCAGGCCGCGATATGCCGGTTTTCCTCGTACGTTTGGCTGGCGCTCGTCTGCATCGCGAGGGACCCGGGGAAGCACAAACGGAATGGACACGGCGAACGATGCGCCGGTCGGCGTTTCATCATTGTCGCGACACGCGTTGAAGAAAACTTGACGCACGTCAATAGCAAACGTAGCACAGGTGCGAGGCGCACGGTCGTGCCGATCGGGGCACGACCGTGCGTCGCGTGATGCGGTCACGCGTCGAGAAACGACTGCGCGTTCTCGGCCTCGGCAGCCGTGCGCAACGTGGCGAGTGCCCGTTTCTCGATCTGGCGCACGCGTTCGCGCGACATGCCGGCGTCGTGCGCGATCGCATCGTAGGTATCGGGCTCGGCGCCGCCGAGGCCGAACCGCCGGCGCAGCACGTCGGCCTCGGCCGGCGTGACCGACCGGAGCAGCGACCGCACACACTCGCGCATGCGCGTGTCGGCCAGTTGCTCGAACGGGCTGGCCGACGCCTGGTCCTCGATCAGCTCCACGAGGCCGGTGTCCGCGTCGGGCAGCGGCGCATCGAGCGACACGGGCTCGGCAGGCAGCGCGAGCACCGCACGCAGCTTGTCCTCGTCGAGACCGGTTTCGGCCGCGAGTTCGGCCGGCGTCGCCCGGCGCCCCGTGCGCTGGTGAAAACGCAGTGCATGCCGTCGCACACGCTGGTACTGGTCGCCCACGTGCACGGGCACGCGGATCGTGCGAGCGCGATCCGCGACCGCGCGCGCGATCGCCTGGCGGATCCACCAGGTCGCATAGGTCGAGAACTTGAACCCGCGGCGGTATTCGAATTTCTCGATCGCGCGCATCAGGCCGAGGCTGCCGTCCTGCACGAGATCGGGCAGGTCGACGCCGCGGTTCATGTACTTGCGCGCGATCGACAGCACGAGCCGCAGGTTCGCCTCGAGCATCGCGCGCGTGGCGTCGCGCACTTTCTGCTGGCCGTCGGCGAGCGCTGCGGCGAGTGCCCGCCGCGCGACCGCGTCGAAGCAGGCGGCTTCGCCTGCTTCGGTGCCGTGCGGCGCGGACGCGAGCGTGCCCATGACGTGGCTCGCGTCGTCGACCGCCGGTGCGAGCCACGCGATCGAGCCGAGCAGGGCCGCCATGCGGTTACGCGCGTCGCGGTATTCGTCCGAACGGACGCCATGCGCGTGCAACGCGCCGCGCAGGGCCCCGACGGCCGCCTGCAGTGCGTCGTAGCTGGCCGGCGCGGGCGTGTCGGGGGCGTCGCCGTCGCCGTCGGAAGACCCGGCGGCGCCGGTCGTCGCCGTCGCGCGGTGACGCGCAAGCAGCGAGTCGACCGCCGCCGGATAGCCGGCGATCGCATGCAGGATCTGGTGACGGCCCGTCTCGAGTTCGCGGGCAAGCACGATTTCGCCTTCGCGCGTGAGCAGCGGCACCGCCTGCATGCGCCGCATGTAGAGCGCGAGCGGGTCGGTCGACGCGCTCGTGCCGCGTGCGAGGTCGCCGAGCATCGCGCGGCCTTCGTCGAGCGCATCGCGATCGACGTCGACCGGCGACGAACCGGCGAACGGCGCAGGCGCGGCCGGCTCGTCGAGCACGGCGATGCCGATGTCGGCGAGTGCGGCGCGCACGACGTCGAGCGCGTCGGGGCTGTCGCTTTCGGGCGGCAGCGCGTCGACGAGGTCGGCGTGGGTCAGATAACCCTGTTCGCCGGCGAGCGCCAGCAACTGGATGATCGGATCGAGCGGCGTGTCCGCCCGGGGAGTGGGGCGTGGCGTAGTCATGTCGATGGCGGCGTGAACCGCGCTCCTGTCTGGGCGGGCCGAAGTCCGCCGGTTTCGGGCCGCCGGTTGCTCGCGAACCCCGTCCGCGCCGGCCAGCCTGACATCGTTCAAGTTGAGGGCATTTGCGCGAACTTCAACGCGAGCGCGGCAGACCTGCCAGCACGCGGCGTGCCTGCACGCGCGTCTGGTGCAGGAAACAAAAAGTAACCGATCATACCGGGCGGAAATCTGCAGGGGACGTAAGCTAGAGTCAGGCGCGCAGCCTGGCTGCGCAGCGCAGATTCCGCCGGAGCAAGAAATGACCCTGATTCCCGCCGCGAGGTGTGCGGCATTCGCGTTGACCACGCTGGCCCTCGGCGGCTGTTATTACACGAGTCTGTACGGTAATGCGCCGTATTACGCGCCGGCGCCGGCCACGCTGACGCAGCGCGAGATACCCGTCACGCCGGCTGCACCGGGTAGCGCCGCACCGAGCCAGGGCTCGACGGCGGTCGCGCCGCCCATGGCCGACCCGGCTCCCGTCTACGTCGCGCCGGCCTATCCGCCGCCGTATCCCTATCCGTATCCGTACTATGCCCCCGCGTATTACCCGGGCTGGTACGGCTGGGGAGCGCCGGCGATCTCGGTCGGCTTCTGGGGCGGCTGGGGCGGTGGCCACTGGCGCGGACGCGGCGGGGACTGGCATCGTC